>CABRID010000098.1 GCA_902470895.1 uncultured Collinsella sp. | reverse complement strand
TGGGAGGCCAGGGCGCCGCTGACCGGTGGACGGCACCGAGCCGTACGCTTGAACTTGGAAGGGGGAGGCCTCGCGGCCTCCCCTTTTTTGCGTTTACGGGCTTTTGTCTCACATAGTAGCTGTGTTTTATAACCCTCGTTTGTCGCATCTTCTGCGAACGGGCTACAATAACTTAGTCTGTGCGATATGGAGGTGAACATGGCTGAAGCTGGTATCGGCGTTGATATCGTCGAGATTTCCCGTATGAAATCAATTCTTGAAAAGACGCCGTCGTTTGCTCGGCGTGTGTTTACCGAAGAAGAGCGTGCGTATTGTGATGCATCATCGCGTCCCGCTGCTCACTATGCCAGCCGCTTTGCTTCGCGCGAGGCGGTACTTAAAGCTCTCGGCACGGGTTTTAGTCAAGGCGTTGGTCGCAAGGATGTTTCGGTTACGCGTGATAAACTCGGCAAACCGAAGGCGCTGCTTTCGGGCCGTGCACTCGAGATCGCTCAAGAGCTGGGTGTTGTTGAGGTCGCTCTTTCCATTACGCTTACAGGAGACTTAGCCGTTGCGAATGCCATCGCGATTACCGAAGATGCTCGACCTAAGCCTAAGGAAGAAAAGGTGAGCACCAAGGAACGCGTAGCGCAGACATTTAAAGAGGCTCGCTCTGTTTTAGATGAGCTTGAGCAGCTGCAGAATTCAGCATTGACGGAGCACCTGGGCGATGCTTCGCAAGATACGCTAGGAGCATAGATGAAACCGGTTTTGAGTACCGAAGAAGTCGTTCGTCTCGAGGACATCATCGAACGCGAAGGGACTTCGAAGGCCGAGCTTATGGAGCTAGCGGGTGAGTTTGCCGCCAACGAGGTCTTGAAGCTCAATCCCGATCGGGTTCTCGTTCTGGTCGGTTTTGGTAATAATGGCGGCGACGGCTGGGTTGCCGCCGATATCCTGAGCCATAAGGGTGTGGACGTCGATATCGTTTCTCCGGTTGAGCCGGATGAGATTCCTGCTGCTCTGGCACGTCATGTTGCTCGTCGTACTGCCGGCCGCGATGTGCACGTTTGTGTCGGCCCCTCGCGTGACGAACTCGAGGTTTTGATCGATAAGGCCGATGTTGTTGTCGATGCCATTTTTGGTACCGGTTTCCACGGGAATCTGCGTGCGCCGTTCTCCATCTGGATTCCTACGGTCAATGAATGCGCCGATTGTGTCGTATCCATTGATGTCCCCTCGGGCCTGAATGCCGAGACGGGCGTTGTTGATGACGACTGCATTCGTGCCGAGCATACGGTGACGATGATTGCGCCCAAGATTGGTCTGTATAGCGCTGATGGCCCTGAGTATGCTGGCGATTTGATCTGCGGCAATCTTTACGACCGTCTTGATGAGGTCATCGATGATGTCGACCACGCCGCCGAGATTGTCGAGCCCGGTGACTTAGTTGATTACTTTGCTCCACTACCTACGAATATTGATAAGTATTCCCGTGGCTCTGTGCTTATTGTCGCCGGATCTGCGCAATATCCTGGTGCTGCCATTATGGCGGCCAAGTCTGCAGCTCGCGCGGGTGCTGGTTACGTGGCAGTCGCGGCTCCTGACGCCTGCGCCAATCTTATTCGCATGGCACTTCCTTCGATTCCCGTCTTTGCTATTCCGTCTGATTCCCGCGGCTCCTTTGGCGCCGCTGCGCGCATGACTGTGTGCGAGATTGCAAAGAAGTACAGCTGTGTACTGTGCGGTCCCGGTATGACGACATCTGCCGGCGCTATGCAGGTGGTTTCGGGCTTGCTCGAGCTTGATGTACCGCTTATTTTGGACGCCGATGCACTCAACTGCCTTGCTAAGATTGCCATTGACGGTATTGATAGTAATCCCGAGATGTATCGTCGCGAGCAGCCGTTGGTTATGACGCCGCACTATCGTGAGCTTTCGCGTCTGGTTGCCGGTGACGAGGTGAACGACCTTGGTACCGCGATTGCGGCCGCGCAGAAGGTTGTCTGGGCTGCAGGCTCCGACAATCTGGTGGTCATTGCCAAGGGGCCGACGACGGCTATCTGTGGCGTTGAGCGTGTGCTGCTGCCGCTCTCGGGTCCGGCTTCTCTGGCAACTGCCGGTTCGGGTGATGTTCTCGCGGGTATTTTGGCCGGCACGCTTGCCACTATGCGCGACGAGATGGATCGTTGGGAGTTGCTGTATTCGTACGCCGTCGCACTTCACAGCTACGCCGGTTTTGCCGCGGCGACGGAGTATGGTGAGAAGAGCGTCATCGCGACCGATCTTATCGACTTGATCGGTCCTGCCATGGAACTGGCGGCAAAGGATGCGCTCGAAGATCTGGGAATCATGGACGAAGGGTCGGATGACTAATCATGAATAAAGCCGATTTGACGCGCTGGTCCTGGGTCGAGATCGACCGCGGGGCGCTCCGTCGCAACACGAGGGCCTATAAGAACTTGCTGAATCCACGTCAGCGCCTGTGCTGCGTGGTCAAGGCCGATGCTTATGGTCATGGAGCTGTTGAGTGCGCCAAGATCATGTATTCGGCCGGTGCCGACATGTTTGCCGTGGCGACGGTTAACGAGGGCGTTGAGCTCCGACAGGGCGGGATTACGAAACCCATCCTCATCCTAAGCGAGCCGCCTATCGAGGCCATTCCGTCGTTGCTTGAGTTTGATATCATGCCCTCGGTCTATACGTCTGACTTTGCTCTTGCGTATGGCGAATGTGCCGTCGCGGCGGGCAAGGTGGGCAAGTATCATCTTGCCATCGAGACGGGCATGAATCGTATCGGCGTTCACTACACGCAGGTGCTCGACTTTGTCCGCGGTATAAATTTCCATCGCGGTATTCAGTGCGACGGCGTATTTACGCACTTCGCCACGGCCGATGAACCTTCGGGCTGGGACTACAAGCTGCAGTGTCAGCGCTTTACCGAGGCCGTTCAGGCCATTAAGGATGCGGGTTTTGAGTGCGGTATCGTGCACTGCGCCAACACGCCGTCCTCGATGCTCGACCCCTCGATGCATTTTGATATGATCCGCGCCGGCGTTGGCTTGTATGGCATGCAGCCGTGCGAGCTGAGTGGCCGCGTGATGCAGCTTGATCCCGTTATGAGCGTCCATGCGCGTGTGACGCGCGTGGCGCACCCTGCGATGGGTGAGGGCGTGGGCTACGGTTTTACCTACCGCGTACCGCGTACGCGCGTTCAGATCTGCACGCTGCCGATCGGTTATGCCGATGGCCTATCGCGTACGCTTTCCAATCGTATGGATGTGCTGTATCGCGGCGAGCGCGTGCATCAGGTTGGCAATATCTGCATGGACCAGTTTATGGTCGCCATTCAGTCCAACCCGGCACACGAGATTCCCGAGGCCGAGTATGGTGACGAGATGATCATTATCGGCCGCGATGGCGATGCCGAGATCACTATGGACGAGATGGCCCGACTGCGCGGAACGATTAACTACGAGGTCGCCTGCGGCTTTGGCATGCGTCTCGACAAGGTCTACGTGTAGGAGCCGCTATGGGCGTCATGCACATCCCCGGCCATACCCATCAGGCACCACGTGAGGTCGCACTCGAGGAAATTGAGGCCGTTCTGGGCGATTGTCACCTCTGCCAGCTCTACCAGTCGCGTCACAATATCGTGTTTGGCGTGGGAAACCCCCGCGCTCGCGTGATGTTTATTGGTGAGGCGCCGGGCCGCAATGAGGATTTGCAGGGCGAGCCCTTTGTGGGGGCGGCAGGCGAGGACCTCAACGGCATTTTGTCGCTGGCGGGGCTCAAACGCGAAGACGTCTACATTGCCAACGTGCTTAAGTGCCGCCCGCCGGGAAACCGCAATCCACGTCCCGAGGAAGTGCTGGCTTGCTCGCCGTTTTTGCGTGAGCAGATTCGAAGCATCTGGCCCGATATCATCGTGACGCTCGGCAACCCCGCGACGCACTTTGTGCTTAAGACCGAGATTGGCATTACTAAGCTGCGCGGCAGGTTCCACCAGATGGGGCATTTTGTAGTAATGCCCACGTTCCATCCGGCAGCAGCGCTACGCAATCCGGCGTGGCAGGAACTGCTGGAGGAAGACTTTAAGATGCTGGGCGACTATCTGGAGCGACATCCCGCACCAGAGGACGCCTCGGAATAATAAGGAGCATATATGTCCCTGGAGCGCCTGGGGGTAGGTACTTACAAAACGACTTGCGCTGCCGATACGGAGTACTTTGGCGAGCTAATTGCACCGTGCCTTGAGGACGGCGATGTGCTCATCCTGACCGGTGGCCTGGGGGCGGGCAAAACTCACTTTACCAAGGGCGTCTCGCGCGGGCTGGGCGATGGGCATATGGTTACGAGCCCTACGTTTGCGCTCATGGCCGTTCACGATCAAGGCCGTATTCCGCTGTTTCACTTTGATCTATACCGCCTGGAGCATGCCTACGAGCTCGAGGATACGGGCATTTTCGATGTGCTGGGCTATGAGGGTGCTTGCCTGCTGGAATGGGGCGAACAATTCCAAGACGAGCTGACGGATGAGTATCTTTCGGTGACGCTCAAGCGTGATGAGGGCGACAGCGATGTGCGAACGATAACGCTCGAGGCGCACGGTGACCGCGCAATGGAGCTTTCCCATTTGATTGATAAGGCTGTACAAGATGAGCTTGCATAACGACAACGCGCTGGTGGTGGCGCTCGATACTTCGACCGACATGCTTGCCTGCGCGGCAAGCTGGATTGATGGGCAGACGGGCGAGACGAAGCTCGTGAGTGGCGACCACATGTGTCGCCGTCACGCCAACGTTGAGCTCGTGAATACCGTTGATGGCGTGCTGGCTCAAGCCGGTCTGGATCGCAGCGATGTTGGTTACTACGTGGTCGGCCGCGGCCCGGGGTCGTTTACGGGTGTGCGCATCGGCATCTCCACTGCCAAGGGCCTCGCGCGCGGTGCCAATGTTCCGCTGCTGGGCGTGTCGACGCTCGACGCTTGCGCTTGGACGGCGTGGAAGGCTGGCGTGCGCGGCAAGCTTGGTATCTTGGCCGATGCTATGCGCGGTGAGGTATATCCGGCGCTGTATATGCTGGTCGATGAGGGTCCCGAGCGTCAATTTGAGCGCGAACACGTGGTCAAGGCCGCCGTGGCGCTCGATGAGTGGCGCCAAGCAGCGGACTGGGACCAGGTTCAGCTGACCGGTGACGGTCTCGTGCGCTATGGCAAGCTGCTGGGTGAGGACGAGACCGCCCGCTGCGTGGAGCGCGACCTGTGGTGGCCTTCGGGCGAGGGCTTGCTGCTCGCGCACGCTGCGGGTGACAGCGATCCGGCTCGCGTCCTGCCGATTTACACGCGCCTTTCTGATGCCGAGGAAAACGAGCGCAAGCGTCTTGGTCTTGCCGAGAGTGCGCAGAGCGAAATTACGGGCGTTGCCGATGAGCTCGCCGGTCGTCATCTGCAGTTCCGTCCCATGGGCGCGGCGGATGCCGAGGGCGCGAGCGCGCTAGAGGCTGCTTGCTTTGAAGGTGCCGGACACAAGGCGTGGACGCCGGGCATGTTCCTGTCCGAACTGGGCGAGGACGTCGCTGCGCCGCGTAGTTGGTGGGTGGCACACGACGACGGCAAGCTGCTGGGCCTTGCCGGCGGTATGGTCGTGGACGGTGATGTGCAGATTCTGGATGTCGCCGTCGACCCGGCACATCGCCGTGAGGGCATTGCCCGCAAGCTGCTGTCGCATGTGAGCTATGATGCCCAGATGCTCGGCTGCACCACGGCTTCGCTCGAGGTCGAGGACGGCAACGAGGGCGCGATTGCGCTCTATGCCGCTCTGGGCTTTACCGAGGTGGGTCGTCGTCGTGGCTACTACGGTGTCGGCAAAGACGCCATCGTCATGACGGCCCCACTTCCCCTCGTACTTCCGGTCGATAACGCCTCGCCCGAGCCGACGGCAGCCGAGCAACGCGTATGGCCGCTGCCTGCGCCTGGGCGCTCCGAGGGGGAGCGCGCCGAAATTGAGCGCCGCCGCCTGGTGCTCGCTATCGAGAGTTCCTGTGACGAGACGGCCGTGGCGATTATCGATGCGGATGGCAATATGCTGGCCAACCAGGTGTCGACACAGATTGATTTTCATGCCCGCTTTGGCGGCGTGGTGCCCGAGATCGCCTCGCGCAAACACGTTGAGGTGATTGTGAGTGTCGTGGATGCGGCGCTCGAGGATGCCGCAGCATCGCTTGGTCTTGAGGGTGGAGCCATTGCTCCCAGCGAGCTTGCCGCCGTGGGCGTGACACAGGGTCCGGGCCTGGTGGGCGCCCTCGTGGTGGGCGTTGCCTTTGCCAAAGGCTTTGCCTACGCTGCCGGTAAGCCGCTCGTATGCGTCAACCATCTGGAGGGGCATCTGTTTGCCAACCTGCTGGCGCAACCCGACCTCAAACCGCCGTTTATCTTCACGCTTGTCTCGGGTGGGCACACCATGCTCGTGCACGTGAAGGCGTGGGGCGACTACGAGGTGCTCGGTGAGACGCTCGACGACGCTGTGGGCGAGGCCTTCGACAAGGTAGCCAAGGCGTTGGGTCTGGGCTATCCCGGTGGCCCCATCATTTCCAAGCTGGCCGAGACGGGCAACCCCAAGGCGATCGATTTCCCCCGTGCGCTTAACAGCAGGGGAGACTATCGCTTCTCGCTTTCGGGCCTTAAAACCGCTGTGACGCTCTACATTGAACAGGAGACCAAGGCCGGGCGCACGATTCACCTGCCCGATCTGGCAGCTTCGTTTGAGGCAGCTGTCTTTGACGTGCAGTACAAGAAGGCCAAAAACGCACTGCACGCTACCGGATGCAAGGAATACTGCATCGGTGGCGGCGTCTCGGCCAACCCGCATCTGCGCGAGATGATGATCAAGAAGCTTGGGCGTCAGGGGATTCGCGTAACGGTGCCGCCCTTGTCTGCCTGTACCGATAACGCAGCCATGATCGCGGAGGTCGCTCGCCGTAAATTCGACCGAGGCGAAATCTCGCCGTTCGATGTCGACGCCGATCCGAACATGACGCTGTAGCTGGTACGGCGCGGTCCCCGGACGGAGGGGCCGGATATAAGGTTTCCTGCTCTACAGTCCTGCGCAAGACGAAGGCCACATTAAGTGGCCTTCTTTGCGTGCGGAACTCGCGATAAACCTTATATCCGGCCCCTCCGTCCGGGGACCTTTCTGTATCGATATAGCTTCTGGGCTGGTTTGGCGTCGACAACGTCCAGCAAGGTTAACAAGCCAGCGTCGAATTTCCGGCGTTCTTTAGCTGAAAGAAAAAGTTGGCGTGCGGAGCTTTGCTCCGCATTTGGGATGGGAGCCCCTGAGAGCCGCGGGAGCCGGGCGGCGCATATGAACTTTATCGCGAGTTCCGCACGCAAAGGAAAGCACTTAATGTGCTTTCCGTCTTGCG
>CABRID010000097.1 GCA_902470895.1 uncultured Collinsella sp. | reverse complement strand
ATTGACCTTTTGGTCATGCCGCCGAAGTTGAAAGGCAGATTGCCGCTCTGGCGGGCTTGCAGCGTCGAGCAGTTGCGGCGTTTGGTAAAACGCCGCAACGAACTAGCTCAGCATTGCATCCATCATCTCGGAGTTGACGGAGTCGTCGGCAGACCACTCGCCGTCGTCGTTGCAGGTGTACTTGAAGATAACCGTGGTCTTCCTGGGCTCGGCGGCCTTGGTCACATCGACCATAACCTGACCGGCCATCTTATACAGCTCGTCATCGGAAGGAACCGTGTCAAGCGCAGCGACCTTCTCCTGATACTGGGTGGAGAAGTCCTCGACGATCTTGTTCATAGACTTGCAGGTGATAGAGACCTCGGCGGTCGCGACACCCTTGTCCTCGTCGACCGTCACGTCGCCGATCTTGTAGTCAAAGCCCTCGAGATAGGTCTTGGCGTACTCCTTGGGATCGATACCCAGCTGCTCGAACTCGTCGCCCGAAGCCTCCTCCAGACCAGAGAGGAAGTCGTCGCCACCGTTCTTGACCTCGTCAAACTGCGTCGTAAGATCCTCGGTGATGAGCTCCTCAACCGAAGGACCTCCACAGCCGGAAAGTACGACCACGCATGCAACCAAGACGGCCATGAGGGGCGCAAGCAGCAGCTTCTTTTTCATGTTGTTCCTCCCAATGAGCGGCACTGCGCTTCCCAGACGCGGCGCACGTTGTAATAAGTAAGCCCATACTATCCGCTTATGAACACCCTCGGCAACGCGAAGGCGCGGTCGGTTCGTTTTAGCGTCCGAACGGTTTGCAAGCCCGCCCAACGTGCAATAAAATGCTTCCCCGCGATGTAATAAAAAAGGTGGCCGGAAAACCCGACCACCCTTGCACATCCTTTGGATGCCGCAGTTTACTTGCGGACGACCTTGACGATGGCGTCACCGGCGGCGACGGCGGACTCTGCCTCAACGGTGAGCTCGACGTCGGCAAACTCGGCGGTGTTGGACACGGCCACCACGACGCAGTCCTTATAACCAGCAGCGGCGATCTTGGCGCGGTCGATCTTGAGTATGGGCTGGCCGGCCTTCACGACGTCGTCGGCCTTGACGAAGCCCTCGAAGCCATCACCGTTCATGTTGACGGTATCGACGCCAACGTGCACCAGAACCTCGATGCCGCTATCGGACTGCAGACCCACGGCGTGACCCATGGTGACGGTCACCTTACCGTCGCAGGGAGCGTAGACCAGATCGTCCTCGGGCCACACGGCGCAGCCCTTGCCCAGAACCTCGCCGCCAAAGACGGGATCGGGCACGTCAGCCATCTTGATGACCTTGCCCTTGACGGGCGAGCACAGCACGTCGGCGCCGGCAGAAGCAGAGATGGAGGCCGGAGCAGCGGCAGCCGCGGGCTCAGCCTTCTTCTTGAACATATCAAACAGACCCATACGTTTTCTCCTCTTGATTAAGCGCAACGTTGTGCGCATGCCTATGGTGATTATAGTGCTAAATGACCAAAATACTAAGGCGAGGGCTCGAATCGCAAGCCCTTCCCGGTAGTGCTCGTGGGACGAGCATCTCCTTTGCATCGCGGGTCGATAAGCCGAGCATCGCCTGCGCACGGGACGGGCAGAAGCGAGCGCACCAAACCCGATACTTCTTTTCGCTCTCGAGTCCTGCCGCCGCCCCGTCCCTGACACTTCCTGATACCGACCGAAACGTGCCAAAATAAACCCATCCCTTTTTGGTAGGTTTGGCGAGTGTGGATTTTCGGACGCTTAACTAACGAGCGTGGATAATCTTCCACTTTGACTTTGAGGCCGTCACCGAGCCAAAAACAGGAGATTATCCACGTTCATTTTGGATGACCCCCTGTACCAAGCCGAGCTCCATGGTCAAGTAATAACGACTTCTTATCATTAGATTGTTTACATCAATTCTAATAACTATTTAATCCTTAAACTCGTTATTAGAATTGATATGATTAGCCTAATAACGAGTTTCCGGCACTAAAGATATGGAGGGCGCGATGCAAATCGAGGAGAACGGCCAGGGAACGCTCCGCAATAATCTATCGGGGAAATTGGCTTACTATTCTTTTTTTCCATCGCCCTTGCAATCATTGAGGCAGCTAAACCTCACCGAGGAAACCTATCGCACGCTTTCCGCATGCTCACGAAAGCTTGGAGAGCTTGAAGGCATGCTCTACTTTGTTCCCAACGCCGACATGTATCTGACAATGTACGTGCGCAAAGAAGCACTCCTTTCTTCGCAAATTGAGGGAACCCAGTGCACGTTTGACGACCTACTTAGTCCATCGCAAACACAACTCCATCATAAAGATGTCGCAGACGTCGTGAATTACGTCCGTGCTGTCGACCGCGGCGTAGAACTGCTCAAAAAGATGCCCTTGTGCACGAGACTTCTTAGGCAAGTTCATGCGGTCCTGCTGGACGGAGTGCGCGGAACGGAGAAGAATCCAGGCGAGCTGCGCTCCTCACAAAACTGGATTGGCCCCTCAGGCTGCACCATTGCAACCGCATCGTTTGTCCCTCCAAACATTGAAGATTTGAGCAACACGCTCCAGGACCTCGAACGCTTTATCAATGAGCCTCAAGTCGAAATGGATCCGATTGTGCGGGCGGCGCTCGTCCATTACCAATTTGAAACTGCCCATCCATTCCTAGACGGAAACGGTCGCCTGGGCAGGCTTCTCATTACACTTATGCTCATCAATGATGGCGTTCTTCATTCTTGCTTGTTCTATCCATCGTTCCAGTTCAAGAAAAATCGAAGCGAGTACTACCGGCAACTCACATCCGTAAGGGAGAGAGGCACTTACGAGGAATGGATAGAGTTTTTCTGCAACAGTCTTCTCGAGAGTGCGAAGGACTCGGTAGGGTCTTTAAAAAACCTTGTTGACCTCCATAACCGTTCCACAGCAACCATTACCGAAAATCTCGGAAGGACTGCTGCAAACGGGCAAAGGCTGTTGGGCATTCTTGAAGAGCACCCCATCGTCGACACCGCATTCATCGCTGCCCAACTCGATATCGGCAGGAGTACCGCGAGCTCGCTCGTCAAATCATTTGAAGAATTGGGTATCCTCCGTCCTCTCGACGAGTCAAGACAGAGATACCGGCAGTACGGGTATGAAGAGTATCTTTCGATTCTCAGGGAAGACGCCGAGCCGATTAGATAGACACCGCAGCCCAAGCAAATTAAAGCGAGCGTGGATAATCTCCCACTTTGAGCCCGCACACAGGCCAAAAACGGGAGATTATCCACGCTCATTCCTGAGTAGTCATTTATGAACGTCCCCAATGACTAGTCCGGCAACGCCGATGTTTCGGCAACGACAGCGAGCGAGCCGCATTCGGAGCAAGACGACGCCGCAGGTAGAGAACGGACAGCGAGCGGGTCGCATTTGAGGCAAGGTGACGTGAAACGAAAGGGCGCTGACCTTCTGGTCGCGCCCTTGAAGTTGAACGTCAGATTGTCCAAATGCGGCCCGCGCAGCGTCGACCGGTTACGGCGTTTGGTAAAACGCCGTAACTACTCCTGAGCTCCGTACTGCTCGTAGTAGGCGTCGATGGCGGTCTTGAGCTCGTCATCGATGACGACCTTGCCGTCGATCTCGTGGTTATAGAGGGTCTCGACGACCTCGGCCATGGAGACGATGCTCGCGACGGGGAAACCGTACTTGGCCTCGATCTCCTTCTGGGCGGTGGTCACGCCACCCTTGCCGACCTCCATGCGGTTGAGGGACACGATCAGGCCCTTAATCTCGACATCGGCAGCAGCCTTGACCTTGGGATAGGTCTCGTCGATGGACTTACCGCTGGTGGTGACGTCCTCGACCATGACCACGCGATCGCCGTCCTGGGGCTCATAGCCCAGCAGGTTACCCTTGTCGGCGCCGTGGTCCTTGGCCTCCTTGCGGTCGCAGCAGTACTTGACCTCCTTGCCGTACAGCTCATGGTAGGCAATGGCGGTCACGACGGCCAGCGGAATACCCTTGTAGGCCGGTCCAAACAGCACGTCAAAGTCGTCGCCAAAGTTATCGTGGATGGCCTGGGCGTAATACTCGCCCAGCTTCTTGAGCTGATAGCCCGTCACGTAAGCGCCGGCGTTCATAAAGAACGGGGACTGACGGCCGCTCTTGAGCGTAAAGCTGCCGAACTTAAGGACGTCGGACTCGACCATAAACTTGATGAACTCTTGCTTGTAAGCCTCCATGCGGGCTCCTCTCGTAATCGCGTACGTGCCTTCCAGTTTAGCGCAGGCGAAGCGTCGATGCGGGCGCGCTTTGGGGCCACGGCATTCTGTAAAGGCTTTGTCAGGGGAAATGGTTTTCCGAACAATGGGGTTGACATGTCAAACCCCCTCATCAAGAATACGGGCGGATTAAAAAGGGGTACGAGATACCCAAAGCGCGCTGCGCTCAGCCTTTAGGAGGTGTGCCATGGAAGGCAGTCCTAGTCGAAAAACCTGCATGTCGCCCTCGGCACGCCGCGAGGACTCCGCACACGCATAAACGCCACCGGCAGATCGCCAAAACCACCACAAAGGCGCGCTGCACCCTTTGTGGGCTCAAGAGCTTGACGTGAGCGACATCTAGGTTTTTTGAAGCAAATACGACACGTACGCTAACTCCCCTCAACAAGGAGGACCCTATGCTGATGCTCAAAACCGTCACGGTACTCGAAGCCATCTCCAAGCGCCGCCGCACGGCGCGCCCTGCCGCTCATACCGGCCTATCCAAGAACACCATATTCGCCGCCACCCATAGTGCCGAGGACGCCCTCGTACTGCTTGACGCCACGGCAAACGGCCTCACCGTCGAGCAGGCAACTGAGCGCCTGAACGCCGTCGGCCCCAACACCATCGAGGCAACGACCAAAACGCTCGCCCGCCGCATCGCCGACGCGTTCATCGATCCCTTCGCCGGCATCCTCGCCGCGCTCGCGCTGGTCTCGCTCTACATCGACGTGTTCGCCGTACCCGAGCCGCAGCGCGACCCCTCCACGGTCATCGTCATCGGCACCATGCTGCTGGTATCGGGCGGCATGAAGTTTATCCAGGAAGCCCGCAGCGGCAATGCGGCCGAGGCCCTCAAGGACCTGGTCTCCAACACTTGCACCGCCCTGCGCGACGGCGAGCGCATCGAGATCCCCTTCGACGAGCTCGTCCCCGGCGATGTAATCCGTCTCTCTGCCGGCGATATGGTGCCGGCAGATGCCCGCATCATCACCGCGCGCGACCTGTTTGTGATCGAGTCCGCACTCACCGGCGAGAGCGAGGCCGTCGAGAAGACCACCGCCGTCACCGTCGTCGAGGGCGCCGACGGCTCCGCACTGCCACTCTCTGCCTGCAAGAACATCGTCTTTACCGGCACCTCCGTGCAAAACGGCGCCGCCATGGCGCTTGTCGTTGCCACCGGCTCGGACACCTACCTGGGCGGCATCGCCAAGATGCTCAACGGGCGCGGCGAAAAGAGCGCGTTTGACCGCGGCGTCTCGAGCGTCTCCATGTTGCTCGTACGCCTCATGCTCGTTATGGCGCCGGCCGTCTTTGCCATCAACGCCGCCACCAAGGGCAACGTCATCGACGCGCTGCTGTTCGCCACGAGCGTGGCCGTGGGCATCACGCCGCAAATGCTTCCCGTCATCGTGACCACGAGCCTATCGCAGGGCGCCAAGGACCTCGCCCGTCGCCAGGTTATCGTCAAGGAGCTGCCGGCGATTCAAAACCTCGGCGCGATGGACGTCCTGTGCTGCGACAAGACCGGCACCCTCACCGAAGACTGCATCGTGCTCGAGCGCCATCTCAGCACCGACGGCAACGAAGACGCACGCGTGCTGCGCCATGCATTTTTGAATAGCTTCTTCCAAACCGGCCTCAAAAACCTTATCGACCTGGCCGTAATCGACCGTGCCGATGTGACGCCCTCGACCGTCGTGCCCGATTCTATGCTGGGTCAGAGTCTGCGCGACCGCTATACCAAGGTCGACGAGGTTCCCTTCGATTTCTCGCGCCGTCGCCTGAGCGTAGTTGTCGCCGACGCCCAAGGCAAAACCCAGATGGTTACCAAGGGCGCTGCCGAGGAAATGCTCGAGATCTGCTCCTTTGTCGAGATCGATGGCATCGCTCAGCCGCTCACCGACGAGAAGCTCGCCCAGATTCGCAAGCAGATCGCCGGACTTAACGCCGAGGGCCTACGCGTAATTGTCGTGGCGCAGAAGACCAATCCGCGCTGCGTGGGCGAGTTTGGCATTGCCGACGAATGCGACATGGTGTTGATGGGCTTTTTGGCCTTCCTCGACCCGCCCAAGGCGAGTGCCGCGGGCGCCGTCGCCACCCTCGAGGCCAAGGGCGTGGCGGTCAAGGTCCTGACCGGCGACAACGACCGCGTCGCCGCCACCGTCTGCGAGCAGATCGGCATCGACGCAAGCAACGTCTTGCTAGGCTCCGAGATCGATGCGCTCGATGATGCCGAGCTTGCCGAGCGCGCCGAGAAAACCCACCTCTTCGCCAAGCTCTCGCCGCTGCAGAAGGCGCGCCTGGTACGTATCATGCGCGAGATGCTCGGCCACACCGTGGGCTTTATGGGCGACGGCATCAACGACGCCGCCGCCATGCGCGCGAGCGATTGCGGCATCTCGGTCGATTCGGCCGTCGATATTGCCAAGGAATCCGCCGATATCATCTTGCTTCAGAAGGACCTGGGCGTGCTCGAGCGCGGCATCATCGAAGGCCGCCGCACTTACGGCAACCTGCTCAAGCACCTCAAGACCACGGTGAGCTCCAACTTTGGCAATGTGCTGTCCGTGACCGTCGCGAGCCTGTTCTTGCCGTTTTTGCCCATGAGCGCCCTGCAGCTGGTACTGCTGTCGCTGGTCTACGAGATCGTGTGCATCGCGCTGCCGTGGGACACCGTCGATGACGCCTGGACTGCCCGCCCGCGTGCCTGGGACGCCGCGTCCATCAAGGGCTTTATGCTCGAGCTGGGCCCCGTGAGCTCGCTGTTTGACATCGTGACCTTCGCCGCGCTCTTCTTTGTCGTGTGCCCCGCCGCCGTGGACGCAAGCTGGTCCGAGCTTGCCGCCGCGGGCGACGTCGCGGGTATGGCGACCTTTGCTGCGCTCTTCCAGAGCGGCTGGTTTGTCGAGTCCATGTGGTCGCAGACACTCGTGGTCCACATGCTGCGCTCCCCGCGCCTGCCGAGCCCGCGCGACCACGCCGCGCCCGCGCTGTGCGCGCTCACCGTGCTAGGCCTGGCGCTTGTCACCTGGCTGCCGGCAAGTCCCATCGCCGATGCACTCGACCTCATGACGCTGCCCGCGAGCTTTTTTGGGCTGCTCATTGGCATCGTTACCGCCTATATCGCGCTCACCCAGCTGGCAAAGCGCCGCTACATTGCCCGCCACGGCGAGCTGCTGTAGCAAGTAGACGGAAAACACCCTGCCAGCTCTGTCTCTTATACACATCTGACGCTGCCGACGATACTCCTTGTTTAGATC
>CABRID010000096.1 GCA_902470895.1 uncultured Collinsella sp. | reverse complement strand
GGGAGATCGTCGGCCACTCCGCCGGGCCCAGGAAGGACGCCCGGCTGGTCAAGTCGGCGTTCGCGACGCTCTCCTTCCCCATCTCGGACATCGAGGTCTTCCACACGGACCGCGGCAGCGAGTTCGACAACGCCGAGATCGACCTGATGCTCGAGGCCTTCGGCATTGAGAGGTCGCTGTCGGCCAAGGGCTGCCCCTACGACAACGCCGTCGACGAGTCGACCAACAGGATACTGAAGGCCGAGCTCGTCCACCGCGAGACGTTCGGCACGACGCGCGAGCTCCGGGCCAAGCTCTCGGACTACGTGCACTGGTACAACAACTTCAGGATCCACTCGACGCTGGGCTACATGTCTCCGGTCGAGTTCAGGGAGGCGGGGCTGTCCCTCCCGGAATCGTCCAAATAGGTGTTGCCAATCCATCTCCCCGTCGCCGAGGTCGAGGTCCGAGGCGAGGGTCGCGAGCTCCTCCGCCCCGACGGCGATCCCGAGCCTCGACGCGGCGTCGCTCGCGAGCTCGTAGGGGCTCGCCCCCGCGCCCGCCATCATTCGGCCCTCCCGAAGTCGAACCTCTCGAAACCGGGCTTCGCACGGGGCGGGGCGATCTGCTCGACCACGGTCCCGACCGGCTGGGTCGGCAGCTCCTCGGGCTGCGCCGGCGATGTCTCCCACTGGCCCTCGCACCAGCCGTCGGCGCCGGCGCCGACGGCGTGGGCGACGAGCTCGCGGGAGAGGTCGTCGCTGTATATGTGCACCACGCGCCCCTCCCGGCTCACCCTGCACTCGCGGCGGCCGTACCAGTAGGGCACGCCGTAGCGGTGCCCCTCGAAGCTCACGAAGCCGTCGAAGGAGATCTTCCGGCGCGGGCACAGGTACCGCTCGACCTCGGCCGTGACCTCGAGCGGCCTGGTGTTCGCCGAGCACGCCGCCTCGTGCTCGCGCATCGGGACGCATGCCGCCGGGCGCCGCCAGCGGCCTCCCTGCTCGGCGCACCAGAGGGCGGCCTCCCGGTTGAGGGCGTCAAGGTCGGTGAAGGACCTTCCCGCGAGGAAGTTCCCCTTCACGAAGCGGACGAGCCTCTCCACCTTGCCCTTCGTATAGGGGTGGCGCGGCCTGCACAGCCTGGTGCGGAAGCCGACGACGCCCATGAACTCGGCGTAGTCGGCCTGCCAGACGGGCCGGCCGTCGGCATCGCGGCGGACGACCACGCTCTTCATGTTGTCGGTGAGCACGGTCGCGGGCACGCCCAGCGCCGAGAACGCGTGCAGCATCCCGATGAGGAGGTTCTCCTGGCGCGCGTTCGGGAAGAACTCGACGTGGGCGCTCCCGCAATGGTGGCAGACCATGGCGAAGCAGGCGATCCGCGCCCGCTCGCCGCCGGGGCGCTCGACCGCGACGAAGCCCCAGTCCATCTGGTAGGCCTCTCCGGGCGCCGTCCTGAAGCGCTGCCCGCGGCAGCCCTGCGGGGCCACCTGCCGCCTCTTCGCGGGCACGAGGTCCCGGTGCGCGGCGATATAGGTCTTCACCGTGGTGAGGCCGCCGGCGTAGCCCTGGCCGAGCAGCCGCTCGAATATCACCTGCGAGTTGGTGACGCCCTTCCGCAGGAGGTCGTCCACCAGGCCGGTGTGGCCGGCGAGCACGCCCGGCGCGGCCCTCCTCCCGCTGTTCCCGTGGGGCAGGGCCCTGAACCCGTGTGCCCTGACCGTCCTCGCACGGGAGCGGGTGAGCCCCGTCCTCCTGCAGAACTCCGCGAGGTTGCATGCCTGCGGGTCGAACCCGTCGCCCTCCTCCGCGGCCATCTCCCGGAGCGCCACGTCTATAATCTCCTGTAGGTCATCGTGTCTCTCGTTCACCTCAATGGTCCTCCTAACGCCGGCGTGTTGGCACCACCAGCGTAGTGGCGGCGGGGAGGCACGGTGGCCATTATTCGGTGACCGGGATTGGTCAAAATAGTTTGACTATTAGCGGCTAAAATCGCCCGGCGCTAACACTAGGCTCATATATTTGTACAGCCGGGTTTAATGGCGTGCCAGAAGAAGCTTGACTCTGATGAACTAAAGCCGGTTTTTATATTCAAGGAGTCATGGAGTGCGTTAATATCGAGTTCCTGCCCATGGTTGCTTACGAGCCCACACTAGACGCATCAGAATCCTTCGATCCCTAATCATGCTTAGCCTTGATATCTTCAAAGCAGTAGTCTGGCTGCTCTCAATCCCCAGTGAGGGTAGTGTCTAGAAAGTTGGTGAAGAGCTCGATCCGAAGCGAATTGGCCCGGGTTCCTAGAATCTGGAATATGGTTGATATCCTATGCCGCCTCGACCCCGTCCATAAGCTCGAGGCCGGCCTCGAGCATCTTTCTGGCCTCCGCCTCAAGCCGCGCCCACTCGACGGGACCGTCGGTTCCCAGAGTGCGCCCGTCGTCGTAGGGCTCGTTCATCCCCACCTCTGAGAAGTACATGGACTCCTGCTTACAAATGAACCTACTTTAAGCAATAGAGCGAGGGCTACCCCCGGTCCATAGGGTGCGGCACGTCTGATCATTATTACTCAATTCTTAATGACTGCTCTGTTCATTTTTCGGCGACCATTTGGGTCGCTTTTTAGTGAACATCAACAGGATGGGACGTTCGTCCTCTTAGTTTCGCTTGGATAACGGTTTTACTAGAGGGCGGAAGGTCGCAAGGAAGCCTTCAATTGCAAACGTGCCGATAAGGTAAACAACCACCCAGTCTGCTAATTCAGAAAAACTAGCCCCCTTGCTTATCTTGTCTATGACTTGAAGGACTCCGGCAACCATTGCAAAGTACAGAAACAAGGAACCTCTGACAAATGTTCCGACTAACATTGATAAGAAGTTTCTCTTTGTGACGTGCGACTCAATCCACCGAGTTGCATCTTCAATATATTGAGAACTTACTTTTTGAGGAAGCATCCCGCTGGCTGCGAGTTCATTCATTTCTTTAATCAATCCAATCCTCTCCTTGAGGCCATTTGTCCAAAAGAGGCGATCGAGGATTGTGCTCGCGGCATTTATCAAAAAGGTAATCGCTGCGAGCGCCGCAAGCGATCCGAGATTTAACTCGGCACCGTTCCAGTTTATCGTCATGGTTGATCTCCTTTTGCTGTTGGCTTAACGATTGCAAATAGGGCTTTTAAGAGAAGCGCATAATGCGCATGATTTCTTTAGATAATTGACAAGCGCATAGCTGAGCACTGTCTACGTTCCGTCGTCTGAATTCTAGCGGCCAACTAGCAAATCACAGACGTAAAGCGCATGACCGTACTTGCATCGTAACAGTCGACGAGGGGCTGCTGCACAAGGAAATGGAAAATCCGATGTGGAAGACCGTCGAGGAGGCGCCCGACACGCTGTCCGACGAGGAGGCGCCCGGATAAATTCTCCGTTTGGCTTGAGAATGTATACCATTCGGAGCTTACCTTCAAAGCATCGCCTGTCATCTAAGCTGTTAGACTTCCAGTAATAGATTAATCGAATGCGATTGCTGACTATCAGGAGTTATAGTGAGCTTGATATAGGATTTGCGCTCAGGCATCAACATTAATCGAAAAGGCGATAGTCATGGTCACAACAAGAGACAAAGCTATTGAGTTATTTGATAGGGGAGCAACCGCGGCAGTAGAAATGTATAGGGATGTCCTCAATGATGTGATAGGCGATGAATGCTTTGAAGCATTCAATCAAGGTTTCGAAATTTGAATAGAAAACACAATACGTGCTCTGTTTACCGCTTCCGTACGAGAAGACAAGATGATCGACGCGTTACAAAAATCTTGGGGCCTTTCAAGGGAAGATTCATCTCAGAGAATTGGCTGGGTAAAGCGAAGTATTGCTATTGAGCGTCTCGAGGAATACCTGCTCTGTAAAGGGAGTAGCAAGAACGCGGTGAGTGAGTTTAGGCGGGAATACGCTGTCAATATTAGGTTGAACCATGATGATTCATTGGTGGACCTATGGAATAAGCCCGAGCATCTTTATGCAAAGTTGTTGGAATTGGGAAAAGATCCTCTCCCCAAAGTACATTTGGTTGGATAGGCGTGGTGGGGCACTGCCGTGTCAGAAAACTCAATGTCCCAGACTGATTTGACAAACGGTTCCTCTCCGTTTAGATGAATAAATGCACACCGTTATTTAAGCCAAAATATCTCAAGAACTTGATGCGTATAAGCCTAGCTGTACGTGTTTTAAGATCTAATGAACGGCTATTAGGTGCAGACAGATTTCTCCTTTCACCGACTGGCAAAACGATTTACACCTAATTGTCGACATTACCCACGCGATTTATATTTGCCCCCGCATCGATCTCGCTAAACTAATAACTGCTGCTACCAGGGCATTTTCTGGTGCACATTCTATTGGCTCCTGCGAAGATCGGAGCGGGTATGTTTGCTGCCGAGTCCTACACCAGCCGTCATTACATTGCGATTGTTGCCATGGCCTGCCTATGCGTTTTGCTGGGCGGGCCTTCTTATGCCGCGGGTGCGGAGAGCCTCATCATCGCGGACGCGACGTACTACGAGCCGGGCGTGTCGGGCCCCGGCTGGACCTGGACCGATGCCGGCCACCTTGAGCTTAACGGCTACGCGGGTGGGGCCATCGGCGCCGAAGGCGACCTGGTGCTGACGCTTGCCGGGCAAAACTCCGTGACGGAGTCGCATGCGCCCGATGCGGACATCACGCTGTGCGGCATGGAGGCGTGGGGCAACCTGACGCTCCGCGGCACCGGGACCCTGACGGCGACGGGCTCGCAGTGCGGGATCCACGTGTCGCAGGCGCTCGCGGTGGACGGCTGCACCGTCGATGCCAGGGCAGATGGGGCCGATATTGCGGACGAGGCGGTCGCCGGCGTGATCGCTGGCGACATGGCCGTGCGCGGCGGCGGGCGCGTCGTTGCCGCGGGCGCCGGGTCCGGGGCGGGCGTGCGCGCCTACGGCGTGTATCTGCAGGATGCGGGCTTTGGCGATGGTTCGGCCGGCTGTCGGCTTTCCGTCGACGCCTCGTGGCTTGATGCGACCGGTTCCGACGGCGGCGTTACGTGCACGGGCGGGTCACTTGTGTCTGCGCGCTTTGTGGCGCCTGCTGGCGGGACCTTTGGTGCTAGTGGCGTGGTGGATGCCTCCGGTGCGGTGGCACCGCATGTGGTGATTGAGCCCGATGCGGCTACGCCGCCGACGGGGGAGACCGACGGGCGCGACGTGCCGGGCGATAGCGCGGACAAGTCTCCCACCGATGCTAACCCTGCTGCCGGAGAGCCCACCACAGGGCCCACGGCAAATCCCGCGCTGAAACCCGCGGCCACGACAACCAAGACAACAACGACTGTAACCAAGACCACGGTCGCCAAGACGACCAAGCCCAAGCCTGCTACAGCAACGGTGTCGTCGCTCCCCAAGACAGCCGACAACAACTGGATTGCCGCGTCCTTTACGCTACTCCTGTTGGGACTGGGGCATCTAGGTGCCGCATATCGCTGTTGGGGCGTGCGGCATGCCTAGCTGCAATACAAATGCCCTGTAGAAGCTTTAAAGGCAACGCTTTCCGAAAGGGAGCGTTGCCTTTTTACTGCATGCAATGTATGAGGTGCCGTACCACTAAAAGGCTTAGTTAATTGATTGTAATTACATAATCTACTATTGTATATGCGTTATACTAAGGTTGCACTCACATGATTGGAGGGTCCAAAAATGGCAAGCTCAACATTAACCATTAGGGTTGACGATGACCTCAAACGCGAGGCAGCCGAAGTGGCTGATTACTATGGACTTGATTTGTCGTCCGTGACGCGCGCATTCTTCAAGCAAATGGTCAACACCCATCGCATCCCGTTGACTTTTGCCCCTGAGGAGCCCAATGCCGAAAGCCTTGAGGCCATTCGCGAGGGGGACGCGTTTCTTGCATCTGGCAAAAAAGGACGTTTTGACAATGGCGCCGATCTTATCGCTGCGGCGATGGCACAATGAGCACGTTAACCGCAGAGTTCTCTGCAGCCTTCTCCCGCGATTTAAAGAAAAAAGCAAAGCGCCGTAAATGGGATCTATCCGAGCTTCAAAAGCTAATTGACCTGGTGCTACAGAATACACCCGAGTCAATGGACATATTAAAACGACGTCATAATATGCACCGGCTAAGCGGCAACTGGGCAGGGCGAAACGAATGTCACGTAGCAAACTCTGGCGACTGGCTTGTCATATGGTCATCAAACGAAGAGGTAGCTTTCTTTGAACGCACCGGCAGCCATGATGAGCTGTTCCGATAGCTCCCTTAATATCGACACCGCCAAAGCTATCCGGATTTCAAGCAAATGACATCCTATTTGTTCAACATTGTTGGAGATTTAGCTGCGCAATGATGATTGCCTCCCATCCTAGGCTGGAATATCGTCTCCAAACCAGGCCCTGGCAGCGGTTTGCTCTGCAAAAGGTTGCGCAATGTGCTCGCCGGTAGATCCTGCGTGTGGCCATACGCTACCAGACTCTTCCTTTTCATCGACAGGTTCCTTAAAGCGATGGCCCAACACTGTCGATGAGCGGAATGCGGCAAACTGCGCCCCCGCGTTCTCTATCGAGGTGCGTCGATCCTAGGTACGAGGGGTTCGCCCAGATCGAGACGACCTATTAAGGCATCTCTGTCCCTGTCGTCTCGATGAACACCTTCGACCTGACTCATGCCTTACGCGATGTTCGGACAAACTCGGTTATAGCGATTTGCCTTCTCATTAAAAGGGACTGCAAGATGTTTACCGCCATGGCCTGCCTATGCGTTTTGCTGGGCGGGCCTTCTTATGCCGCGGGCGCGGAGAGCCTCATCATCGCGGGCGCGACGTACTACGAGCCGGACGTGTCGGGCCCCGGCTGGGCCTGGACCGATGCCGGCCACCTGGAGCTCAACGGCTACGCGGGTGGGGCCATCGGCGCCGAAGGCGACCTGGTGCTGACGCTTGCCGGGCAAAACTCCGTGACGGAGTCGCATGCGCCCGATGCGGACATCACGCTGTGCGGCATGGAGGCGTGGGGCAACCTGACGCTCCGCGGCACCGGGACCCTGACGGCGACGGGCTCGCAGTGCGGGATCCACGTGTCGCAGGCGCTCGCGGTGGACGGCTGCACCGTCGATGCCAGGGCAGATGGGGCCGATATTGCGGACGAGGCGGTCGCCGGCGTGATCGCTGGCGACATGGCCGTGCGCGGCGGCGGGCGCGTCGTTGCCGCGGGCGCCGGGTCCGGGGCGGGCGTGCGCGCCTACGGCGTGTATCTGCAGGATGCGGGCTTTGGCGATGGTTCGGCCGGCTGTCGGCTTTCCGTCGACGCCTCGTGGCTTGATGCGACCGGTTCCGACGGCGGCGTTACGTGCACGGGCGGGTCACTTGTGTCTGCGCGCTTTGTGGCGCCTGCTGGCGGGACCTTTGGTGCTAGTGGCGTGGTGGATGCCTCCGGTGCGGTGGCACCGCATGTGGTGATTGAGCCCGATGCGGCTACGCCGCCGACGGGGGAGACCGACGGGCGCGACGTGCCGGGCGATAGCGCGGACAAGTCTCCCACCGATGCTAACCCTGCTGCCGGAGAGCCCACCACAGGGCCCACGGCAAATCCCGCGCTGAAACCCGCGGCC
>CABRID010000095.1 GCA_902470895.1 uncultured Collinsella sp. | reverse complement strand
AGATCTACAAAAGGAGTATCGTCGGCAGCGTCAGATGTGTATAAGAGACAGGATACATCTCGCCGCCACACTTGGGGCAGGTAGCATCGGCAGCGGTGCCGGTGTAACCGCAGGCGCGGCAGGTGCGACGCGAAGACAGACGATCGATAATGACCTCGGGGGCCACATCGACCAGAAGGGCGCAATCGATCTCGCGACCCATGGCGGAGAGCTCGGAATCGAGCGTCACAGCCTGGGCGGTGTTGCGCGGGAAGCCGTCGAGGATGAAGCCCTGCTGGGCGTCATCGGCGGCAAGGCGCTCCTTGACAAGGTCGATCACGAGCTGGTCGGGAACGAGCTCGCCAGCGTCCATATACTTCTTAGCCTGAATACCAAGCTCGGTGCCACCCTTGACGGCAGCACGCAGCAGGTCGCCCGTGGAAATGTGGGCGACGCCAAACTCGGCGACGAGCTCCTGTGCGACGGTGCCCTTACCGGCACCCGGAGCTCCGAGCAATACGAGGTTCATGAGCAATCCTCCTCTAGCCTATTTAAAGAATCCATCGTAATCATACATCTTGATCTGGCCTTCGAGCTTATCGACCGTGTCGAGCACGACGCCGACCATGATGAGGATGGACGTGCCGCCAAAAGCCTGGATCAGATGGTTACCCGTGAAGGAGAAGATGATCGAAGGAACGATGGCGATGAGCGCCAAAAAGACAGCGCTGGGAAGCGTGATCTTGTTGAGCGCGTTCTTGATGTAGGCCGCGGTAGCCCTACCCGGACGCACGCCCGGAATAAAGCCGCCCTGTTTCTTAAGGTTGTCGGCCGTGTCATCGGGGTTGAACACCATGGAGGTGTAGAAGTACGCGAAGAACACGATGAGGACAACGTTAAGCACCCAGTTGAGCCAACCGGTCGAAAGCGCGGAGGCAACTGCCTGAATCCAGCCGATGCCGGGGAAGAACACGGCAATCTGAGCCGGGAAGTACAGCAGCGCCGAAGCGAAGATGATCGGCACGACACCCGCGGTGTTGACCTTGATGGGCAGGTAGGTGGTCTGGCCACCCATCATGCGACGGCCCACGACGCGCTTAGCGTAGGAGACCGGGATGCGGCGCTGGCCGCGCTCAAGGAAAACAATCAGCGGGATAACCAGCAGGATGATGGCGCAGATGATCACCATGGTGATGATGCCACCGGCATTGCCCTCGGTGCTGGAGAAGATCGCCTGCGGCAGGCCGGCCATGATGTTCGCAAAGATGATCAGCGACATGCCATTGCCGATACCGCGCTGGGTGATGAGCTCACCAATCCACATGATCAGCATGGCGCCCGCGGTGAGCGTACCGACGATCATGAGGTCGAAGATGATCTCAGGAGCGCCGGCGCCATTGAAGCTGATACCGAAGCTCTTAAAGAGGAAGAGGTAACCCACGGAGTTGAGGATTGCCAGAGCCAGGGTGAGATAACGCGAATACTGCGTAATCTTGGTCTGACCGACCTCGCCCTCGCGGGCAAGCTCATGCAGGGAAGGCACGACGGCCTGGAGCATCTGGAGGATGATCGAGCTGGTGATGTAAGGCATGATGCCCAGCGAAAACACCGACACATAGCTCAACGCACCGCCAGAGAAAAGATTCAGGAGGGCCATAGCACCTGCGGCGACCGAATTGTTATCGGTCGAGAAAAGGCCCAGCATCCCCTGGAAGGGAATGCCGGGCACAGGAACGTGCGCACCAATGCGGTACACGACGAGCATAGCTATGGTAAAAAGAATCTTTTCGCGCAATTCTTTGATGCGGAAAGCATTCTTAAGACCATTTAGCACGGCAGCTCGACCTTTCCGCCGGCGGCCTCGATCTTGGCCTGCGCAGAAGCGCTGACCTTGTCGACCTTGACCGTGAACTTCTTGGTGAGCTCACCATTGCCGAGCACCTTGACGGGCTCGAACTCGCTCTTGGTGATGCGAGCGGCCTTAAGAGCGGCACCGTCGATCACAGCGCCGTCCTCGAACTTACGCTCGAGACGCTCAACGTTAACAGCGGTGTACTCGATACGACGGGGGTTGCGGAAGCCCGGAAGCTTGGGCAGGCGCATAGCCAGCGGAGTCTGGCCACCCTCGAAGCCGGCACCCTTGGTGCCGCCAGAGCGGGAACCCTGGCCCTTCTGGCCGCGGCCAGAAGTGGTGCCGTGACCCGAAGAATTGCCACGGCCGACGCGCTTGCGGTTCTTGGTGGAACCGGGCGCGGGAGTAAGATCGTGAAGCTGCATTTGCTACTCCTCTACAATCTCGACAAGGTGCTTGACCTTGAAGATCATGCCGCGGACGGACTCGTTGTCAGCAATCTCGCGAACCTCGCGGATCCTGTGGAGACCGAGGGCACGGACAGTACGGACCTGGTCCTGCTTGCAACCGTTGGTGCTGCGGACCTGCTTGATCTTGATGGTGTCAGCCATGCTTAGTTCTCCTTACCGACGAACATCTCGGAGACCGTCAGGCCACGGCGAGCCGCGACGTCCTCAGGGCTGGAGAGCTCCTTGAGGCCCTCGACGGCAGCCTTGATGATGTTGAGGCCGTTGTCGGTACCGAGGGACTTGGACAGGACGTTCTTGATGCCAGCAAGCTCGAAGAGGGGACGCACAGCGCCGCCGGCGATAACGCCGGTACCCTCGACAGCGGGCTTGATGATGATGCGGCCGGCACCAAAGTGGCCGAGAACCTCGTGCGGGATGGTGCCCTGCTCGGTCACCGGCACGTGGAACATGTTCTTCTTGGCATCAAGAGACGCCTTGGAGATGGCCAGGGGCACCTCAGCGGACTTGCCCATGCCAACGCCGACGTTGCCCTTGCCGTCGCCAACGACGACGAGAGCGACGAGGCTCATGCGACGACCACCCTTGACGGTCTTCGACACGCGGTTGATGTAAACGACGCGCTCCTCGAACTCGGAGGCCTCGCGCTGCTGCTTCTGATTACGAGCCATGTGCTACATACCTCCTAGAACTCGAGACCGGCGGCACGAGCACCGTCGGCGAGGGCCTTGACGCGGCCATGGTAGATACGGCCACCGCGATCGAAGGCGACCTTGGTGATGCCGGCCTCGATGGCACGCTTGCCAACGAGCTGACCGACCTTCTCCGCAGCCTCCTTGTTCGAGGTGTGGGTGCCCTTGAACTCGGCCTCGAGGGTCGAGGCAGAGACGAGCGTCAGGCTGGAGCCCTTGCTGTCGTCGATGATCTGGGCATAGATGTTGGCGTTAGTACGGGTCACGCGAAGACGCGGACGCTCGGAGGTACCCGAGACCTTGCCGCGAACACGACGCTGACGACGCTTGAGGCCTTCCAGCTTCGCCTTATGCTTGTTCATACGTAAACTCCTAAAAAGGTTGATCTTGCCAGCACCTGACGGGGTGCTGGTCTTATGCGAGTGAGTCGGTTACGACTACTTGGCGGCCTTACCCAGCTTGCGGCGGATGTGCTCGCCAACGTAGTGGATACCCTTGCCCTTGTAAGGCTCGGGAGGACGATGGCCGCGGATCTCAGCGGCGATCTGACCGACCTGCTGCTTGTTGATACCCTTGACGTTCACGTGGGTGTTGTCGGGAACCTCGAAGGTGATGCCCTCGGGAGCCTCGACGATCACGGGGTGCGAGAAGCCCAGGGAGAACTCGAGGTTCTTGCCCTTCTGCTGCACGCGGTAACCGACACCGGCGAGCTCGAGCTTCTTCTCGAAGCCCTCGGAAACGCCAACAACCATGTTGTGGATGAGGGCGCGGGTGAGGCCGTGGCGGGCACGGGTCTCACGCTCGTCGTCGGGACGGGAAACGGTGAGGACGTTGTCCTCGACGTTGATAGCGAGCTTCTCAAAGACATCGAGCTCGAGCTGGCCCTTGGGGCCCTTGACGACAACGTTGTTGCCGTTGACTGCCACTTCGACTCCGGCGGGAATCTGGACAGGCTTATTACCGATACGAGACACGGTGATCTCCTTTCCTTCTACCTACCGAGCGAATTACCAGACGTAAGCGATGATCTCGCCGCCGACGTTGTGCTTGCGAGCATCGCGGTCGGTCATGACGCCATGGCTGGTGGAAATAATGGCGGTACCAAGGCCACCGCGGACGCGGGGCATGTCGGCAACGCCGGTGTACTTACGCAGGCCCGGCTTGGAAATGCGGCGGATGCCGTTGATGACCTTAGCCTTCTTGGGACCATACTTAAGCGTGATGTGCAGAGTCTTCTGGGGAACGGTGTCCTCGACATCGTAGCCCTCGATGTAGCCCTCCTCGTGCAGAACACGAGCGATCTCGACGAGCTTCTTGCTGCTCGGCATGGAGACCGTGGCCTTGTTCACAGAGTTAGCGTTACGGATGCGCGTAAGCATATCTGCGATCGGGTCTGTAAGGTTCATACAGATTCTCCTTCGTTCTTGATGAACACGTGCTCTTGGTTCTTCGCCGCCCTTAACGGCAAAGCCTTTTTAGCGCGTTTTCCCTGTTCCAAACTGATGCTTGAAACGCTGGTAGTGACTTACCAGCTGGCCTTCTTAACGCCGGGAAGCTCGCCCTTGAGTGCAAGCTCGCGGAAGCAGACACGGCACAGGCCGAACTTGCGGTACACAGAGTGCGGACGGCCGCAGCGCTGGCAGCGCGTGTACTCACGAGTAGAGAACTTCTGCTTGCGATTGCACTTGACGATCATCGATGTCTTAGCCACTTATATCCTCCTCACATAGAGTATTGTTCGCCCCAAGCGCCGCCCCCTTCTGGGAACGGCGCTCATAGGGCAGGTGAACCTATTTCTTGAACGGGAAACCGAAGGCGTCCAGAAGGGCCTTGGCCTCCTCATCGGTGTTGGCGGTGGTCACGAAAGTGATGTCCATACCACGCTGGTGATCGACGGAGTCGAAGTCGATCTCGGGGAAGATGAGCTGCTCGGTGACGCCCATGGAGAAGTTACCACGGCCGTCGAAGCTCTTGGCGGAGATGCCGCGGAAGTCGCGGATACGGGGGATCGCGACGGAGGTCAGACGATCGAAGAACTCCCACATACGGTCGCCACGCAGGGTAACCTTGCAGCCGATCGGCATACCAGCGCGCAGGCGGAAGGTAGCGATGGACTTGCGGGCACGGGTGATCATCGGCTGCTGGCCGGTGATGGCGCGCAGGTCGCGCACGGCACCGTCGATGGCCTTGGAATCGGTAGCGGCCTCGCCGACACCCATGTTCACGACGATCTTCTCAAACTTGGGGATCATCATGACGTTCTCGTACTGGAACTTGTCCTGAAGCTGCTGCTTGACCTCGTTGTTGTACTTGGTCTTCAGACGCGGCACATACTTCTCTTCTGCCATTGTTCACTCCTTCTTGGGGTTTTAAGCACGGGGCGTGGCCACGATGGGTTGTCCTCGTGCCTCCTGGCTGCATCCGCGCCGCTCATGGCATTTCGCGGTTTGGACTCGACGCAGCAGGAGCCGACAAAACAATCGGTACTATACGCGCATCGGGAGCGTATTTCCAGAAAAACCTCGTCTGCCTGCACAACTCCACAACTCCCCCGCACAAACCGATCCGCACGGGACGGAGGAAAATGGCAGTTGCGGTGAAATAGGGACTGTTTGACGGCTTAACAGGCTTAAACAGTCCGTATTCCACCGCAACTTATTGATGGGGATGCGATTAGCGCTTGCGGGGGACGAGCTTGGTGCGGCGCAGGTGAATCATCTCGGCAGCGATGGAGATGGCGATCTCCTCGGGGTCCTCGGCCTCGATGGCGACACCGATCGGCAGGTGCAGCTCGTCGATTTGCTCCTGCGTAAAGCCCTCCTGCTCCAGACGGGCGCGCACAAAGGCCGTCTTGCGGCGCGAGCCCAAACAGCCCAGATAGGCGGGCTTGGCGCGCATGGCCTGAATCACCACGTCGATATCGGACTTGTGACCCGCCGTGGCGACGACCACTAGGTCGCGCGGGCCGATGGGGCACTGCTTGCTCAGGTTCTTGTAGTCGACCAGACGACGGTCGTAGACACCGGGCACCCATTCGGGGGTCAGCGTGCCGGGGCGGTCGTCGCAAGCCACGACGGCAAAGCCCGCCGCCGTGAGCACCCGCGCCGTCGCAGCACCCACGTGGCCGCAGCCAAAGATATAGGTCAGGCCCTCGGGGCAGAGCGTCTCGATGTGCGCCGCGGGAATCTCGGAGGCCGCGTTGGTGTAGGTGACCTTACTCCCCTCCTCCACCAGCGAAAGCCCGGGGCAGCCGTCAATGGTATGGCGCGATGCCTCGCCATGGCACTCGGCCACATCGCCCTCGAGCGCGCTCGCGATAAACGGCTCAAAGTCGATGACGAAGTCGCCGATGCGTCGATACGCCAGCACATTGGCAATCTCCTGGAACAACGGTGCCTTGGTCGCGTCCAGGTGCAGATAGCACAGGCAGATAGCTCCGCCGCAAATCATGCCGGTATCGGAGTTCTCGCCGCCCATGGTGTAGCGGACCAGACGCGATTTACCCCCGGCCAGCAGCTCGCGCGCCTCATCCAGCGCAAAGAGCTCAATCTTGCCGCCGCCGATAGTGCCCGCCTGGCTGCCATCGGCAAAGACAGTCATCCATGCGCCCACACCGCGCGGGGACGACCCCGCCGTACCGGCCACTACCACCAGCTCGCACGTCTCGCCAGCACGCAGGGCGGCAAGCGCCGCATTCACCACATCGAGCTTTTCCATTGCCGCCTTCTATCCTCTAAAGACATCGGTGAGCATAGCAAGCGCCTCGAGCACGCCGCCGCCGACCGATGTCGCCTTGTCCGAAATATAGTTGATATAGCTGGCGTCGCCGCGCGGATCGACATCGGCGCATTTAAAGCCCTCAGTCACCTGAACACCGTCGGCCAAAAGGCCGCGCAAGCAGCCGTCAATCTGCGTGACCATGGGAGTATCACCCGCATACCCGATCACATCGCCGGCACTCACGATGTCGCCGATGGTGCGGTCGGACCTAAACACGCCGGCGGCGGGGCTGTGGATAACGCGCTCCTTGCCATAGCCGGCGATGACACCCGGCACGCCCGTATTGGGCTGGGGCGAACCTTGGGTAATGACACGGCCGAGAAAATGCCCGCGCATGGTCTCGACCACGGCGTCGCAGTCAACCGGCGCGGTAAAGCCCGGCCCCACAGCGATGACGGCAGGCGCCATGTCGCGCGTGGTGCCCAAGTTGCGCTTAGCCAAAATCGCGTCGACCACAGCCGCGGGTTTAAACTCATCGAGCATCTTGGCCTGAGGGTCCACCACAACGGCGACGTCTCCAGCCTCGGTAATCTCAAGCGCCTCAGCCGGCGTCTGTGCCAAGCGAGCGCGAATGCCTTCGACCTCGACCTCGCCCAGGCGAATGGCCTCGCAAAAACAGATTGTGCGGCGGATGCACGTGGGAACCGCGATATCGGCCATAACGACCGAAACGCCGGCGCGCACCAAGCGAGCGGCGACGCCCGTGGCGATATCGCCGGCGCCGCGAACATAAACGAGCATTCCCGGGGCACCTCCCTGTGCTACGGTTTGAGCAGAGCAAAAGCGGTTCGGCCGCTACTCTGATGATTATTTATTCTGTCTCTTATACACATCTCCGAGCCCACGAGACCGAGGCTGATCTC
>CABRID010000094.1 GCA_902470895.1 uncultured Collinsella sp. | reverse complement strand
CATGCGAACCTCCAGTCCGGACCGCTTCACGGTCCAACTTTCTGTCCGCACCCCCTTTTGCCAGCAAAAACAGTCCCTATTTCACCGCAACTTAGAAGTGGGGCCGGGCGCGCAAATGCAAATGCGCGCCCGGCCCCGCCGTGTCTATATGTGCTCGGATATGTGCTCGGTTACTTATCGGCAGCCGTCTTTTTGGTTGTCGATTTCTTGGCCGTCGTCTTTTTGGCGGTCGTCTTTTTGGCCGCCGTCGTCTTCTTCGCCGTGTTCGCCTTGGTCGCAGTCTTGCGGCCGCGGGCAGGCTTCTTCTCCTTGGTCGGGCAGTCCATGTTTACGCAGATACGCCACGGACCGCGCGCCGTGTTGACCACCACGATGGGGGCACCGCACTCGGGGCAGGTCTCGCCCGTCGCCTCGAGCTTGCCGCGTGCCGGCAGCGGATAGCTCACGCCGCAATCATCGTAGTTGGTGCAGCGGATAAAGCGCTTGCCGCTCTTTTCGCTCTTGTGCGCGATCAGGTCGCCATGGCGTCCGGCCTCGGCGCACACCTTGCACTCGCCCACCTTAAGGTCGGGCTCGTAGTTGGTGGGGCACGTGGGGTTCACGCAAATCTCGAAGGCCTTCTGGCGGAACGGCTGACACTTAATGCGCGGCGCGCCGCACTCGGGGCACACGGCTGCCTCGCCCTCGAGCGGGCTCACCTTGACGCCGCTCGGCACCGGATAGGTCACGTCGCAGTCGGGCCAGCCCATGCAGCCGATAAAGCTGCCGCGGGTCTTGGCGCTCGTCTTCATGACCAGGTCCTTGCCGCACTTGGGGCAGGCGCCCACGCGTGCATCGGCCGTGACGGCGTCGCTGATGGCGTCGCCCAACTCCTGCGTATGCTTGAGCAGCTCGTCGAGCACGCCGGCCAGCAGCGCACGCGAGTGCGTCACGACATGCTCCTCGGTATCCTCGCCACGCTCCACGCGGGTCATGTCGCCGTCGAGCTCGCTGGTCATATCGGGGCTCGTAATGCGCGGGGCAAACTGCGTCAGCGCGTCGATGATGGCAATACCCAGCTGGCTCGGCTCCACGGGATCGTTTTTGAGGTAGCGCACGGCATACAGGCGCTCGATGATGCTCGCGCGCGTGGACTTGGTACCCAGGCCGCGCTTCTCCATCTCCTGCACGAGTTTGCCCTGGCTGTAGCGCGCGGGCGGCTCGGTCTGCTTGGCCTCGAGCTTAATGTCGAACACGTCGACCGTATCGCCCTGCTCCAGCGGCGGCATCTGCTCGTCGCGCTTAAGGCCGTACGGGTATGCCTCGCGGAAACCCGGGGTCACGAGCACGTCACCAGAAGCCACGAACGGCTCGCCGTTGACGTCGAGCTCGAGCTTGGTGTTCTCGATGGTCGCGGGACCCATGAGCGTTGCCAGGAAGCGACGGGCGATGAGGTCGTAGAGCTTGCGCTGGCCGCCGTCGAGCGTGGACGGATCACCCTCGCCCGTGGGATAGATAGGCGGGTGGTCGGTGGTCTCGACCTTGCCGCGCGTGGGCTTCATGGGACCGGCGAGTACCTTTTTGCACACGGGCGCCAGCGCTGGATTGATCTTTGCCAGGTCGCTCACCACGGCGCCCAGATCGAGCGTCGCGGGGTACACGGTATTGTCGACACGCGGGTAGCTGATGAGGCCGGCCATGTAGAGGGACTCGGCGATGCGCATGGTACGCGCAGGCGAGATGCCCTCGGCCGCGGCGGCAGCCTGCAGCGAGGTGGTCGCAAACGGCGTGGGCGGCTGCTGCTTGCGCGAGCGCTTGGTCACCGCGGCAACGGTCGCCATCGTAACGCCGTCAACGTGGCCGTACGCCGTCTCGGCAGCATTCTTGTCGGTAAAGCGTGCCGTCTTGTGCGCAATCTTAAAGCGGTCGTCCTCGGCGGCGCCCTGCGCGGCACCCATGCCGCGAATCTGCCAATAGTCCTCGGGCACAAACGCCATGCGCTCGCGCTCACGCTCGACCACCAGGGCGAGCGTCGGGGTCTGCACGCGGCCGGCAGAACGCACGTTGCCAAAGCCGCCAAACTTGGCGAGCGTCAGGTAGCGCGTGAGCACCGCGCCCCAAATGAGGTCGATGTGCTGACGGCTCTCGCCGGCGTCGGCCAGGTTCTGGTCGAGCGTGACGAGATTATCGAAGGCGTGCGTGATCTCGGCCTTGGTAAACGAAGAGTACTGGGCGCGGGCGACCGGCAAGTCGGGCGCAACCTCGCGCACCTTGTTGAGGGCGTCCGAACCAATCAGCTCGCCCTCGCGGTCGAAGTCCGTGGCGATAATGACACTGTCGGACTTCTTAGCCAGGTTCTTGAGCGAACGAATGAGCTCCTTCTCGGCCGGCAGCTTAATAACGGGAGCCCAGGTGAGGTAGGGCAGGCTCTCGAGCTTCCAGCCCTTGATGGAGATACCGTCGGCAAGGAACGGCTTGCGCTTGGTGTCATAAGGCGGACGGGCCAGGCCATCGGGCATGTCGGCCGGCAACATCTCGCCGTCCTCGGTGACCGAATACCAGCCCAGCTTTTTGTCGAACAGCACACTGTCGCAAAAATCGGGTGCCAGGATGTGGCCGGCAAGGCCGATGGTCACGCATTCCTCGCCCTTCCACTCAAAGCGGTAGATGGCGGTGTTGTAAACCTTGTCCTTTTTAGGCTTGCCCGTAGACAGACGCTCGGCGATCTGACGCGCGGCGTCGTTTTTCTCGGCGATGATGAGCTTCAAAAGAGGCTCCTATCTCGTATCTCTGCGGCTACGCCCGCCCGTATGGCGGCCGACTTACGCCCTTGCTTGCTCAATCTGCCCGATGAGCCAATCGCACCAGGCATCCATGCCCTCGCCCTTGCGCGCGCTCACGGCAAACCGCGGCGCCTGCGGATTGAGGTCATCGAGTGTCTTAGTATACCTATCCATGTCAAAATCGAAAGCCGGAGCCACGTCGACCTTGTTGAGCAGCTGTGCGCCGGCGTGCTGGAAGATACCCGGGTACTTGATGGGCTTGTCGTCTCCCTCGGGCACCGAGAGGATCATGATGGACAGGTTCTCGCCCAGGTCAAAGTCGACTGGGCAGACCAGGTTACCCACGTTTTCGATAAAGATGACGTCGATGTTTTCCAGACCCACCGCCTGGTCGAAGGCGTCGACGGCCTCCATGATCATGTTGCCCTCGAGGTGGCACAGGCCGCCCGTGTTGATCTGGATGGCGGGCATGCCGGCTTCCTTCATGGTGATGGCGTCGACGTCCGAGGCGATATCGCCCTCGATGACGGCGCAACGCAGGCCGGCCTTGTCGCGCAGGCGCTCGTTGGTGCCCAGGATCGTGGTGGTCTTGCCCGAGCCGGGGCTCGACAAGACGTTAATCACATAGGTGTTTGTCTCTTTAAATCGCTGACGCAGTTGATCTGCCAGGCGCTCATTGCGCGACAGAATCGGCGACGCGATATCAATCGTTTTCTCAGCCATACTCGGCACTCCTTACTTTGGCCCCTTTATACCCCGTCCCCAGGTGGCCGGCGAGCTAATCGTCGGGGGTCTCGATTTCGATACTTGCGATGTCGAGCTCGCGGCCGTGCAGCAGGCGCACGTTGGCGCCGCCGCACTGCGGGCAGCGACAATGAAAGCGGTCGTGGTCGAAGACCTCGCCGCAGTCCAGACACTCGCTTTGCGGATGAATCTCCTCCACGGCGAGCTCGCAGCCTTGCGTGAGCGGGTCCTCGTCGCGAAACGTCTCCCAGGCAAAGTCGAGCGCCTCGCGCACGACCTCGGTCATATCCCCGATACGTAGCGTAACCAAAACGGCGCGCGAGGCCCCCGCCCCACGCGCCGCGCGAATCACTGTATCGAGTATGCCGTTGACAATGCCAACCTCGTGCATACCGATTTACTCCTCGTCGTCCTCATCGTCCGAGAACAGGTCCAGACGACTCACGAACAAGCCCTCCTTGCCCTCGCGCGCGGTAATGACCACACGGGCGATGGCAAGCGAAATCTCGTAGAGCGAGAGCAGGGCGCCGTACATAAGGCCCAGGGTGACGGGCGAGCCGTCGGGCGTGATCACAGCCGAACCCACGAGCAGGCCAACGTATACGTAACGCCAGGCGCTGCGGAAGGCCGCGTAGGACACGATGTGGAAAACGGACAGGTAAAAGATGATGAGCGGCAGCTCAAACGCCACGCCAAAGCCGATCATAAAGAGCAGCTCCATGTTGACGTAGTTCTCCAGATCGGGCAGCGCCGTAGCGACGGCCGAGGTCTCGCCGATGAGCCACTCAAAGCCCGCAGGGATGATGATGAAGTAGCAAAAGATGGCGCCCAGGAAGAACAGCACCGTCGAGGCGAGCACCGTGGGCACGACCCACTTGCGTTCGTTGGGGCGAAGCGCCGGCAGGAAAAACGCCAGAATCTGCCAGATGATCATGGGCGTGCACATGACCACGGCCATCTTGATGGCCAGCGAGAAGCGCAAGCCGAAGCCGCCGAGCGTGGTGGTGATGTAGAACTTACCATCTGGCACAAAGGAGCGAATGGGGTCTTCCAAGATATCGAGCACCACGGGCGTGGCGAAATACAGCACGATAGCTGCGGCAAACACCGAGACGACCACGATGGTCAGGCGGCGACGGAGCTCTCCCAGGTGATCGAAGAGCGGCATTCGCGCAGGTCCGATAGGCATTACTCATCGCCTCCCTTCGGGGCAGCGGCTGCGGCATCGTCCTCGGCCTCGAGCTCGCGGGCGAGCTGGTCGACGACGGCCTTGCGCTTGCGGGGACGACGGGCATAGAGGTCGGCCGTCGTGGGCTCTGCCGGCTCCGGCTCCGGCTCTGCAGCAGGCTCGGACTCGACGGCGGCATCGGCAGACCCGGCGTCGGCGCCCTCGGCCTCGGACTCCTCAGCAGCACCCTCGCCCTCGGCGGCACCCTCGCTCGCAGCCTTCTCGGCAGCAAGGCGGGCACGGCGCTCGGCAAAGGTCTCCTTCTTGGCGGGCGCTGCCGTCTCGGCGGCATCCTCGTCCGCATCGGAATCGTCATCGACGGCAGTCTTCTTGGGCTTGACCGGTGCCGAAGCGGCCTCGCTCACCGGATCGATAATCTCGGACTGAACAACGGCCGTCATCTTTTCCTGCGTCTCGCGGAACTGACGGATGGCACGGCCGATCGTGCGGCCCATCTGTGGGAGCTTATCCGGGCCAAACAGCAAAAAGCCGAAGACCACGATGATCGCGAGCTCACCCTCTCCAATACCAAACACACATACCTCCAAGGCTCGATGTGAGTCGAGCCCGCACCGCGCCATTCGGCCGGAACTCGTCTATTCATTCGGTCAAGTATAGCGCCCGGACGCCAAAACGTCCGAGCGCATCACAAACATATGCCAAACGGCATGCCCTTTTGGGGGCAAAGATTATGCAGCGGTGATCGAAATCTCCTGGTCGACACCCAACAGCTGAACCACGCGCATCACCGGGGGCTGCACATTGGTGCAGCTAAAGCGCTTGCCGTGGTCGACCGCGTGGTGCGCGGCGCCCACGAGCACGCCAATGCCCGTCGAATCGATGTAGCTCACCTGGGCAAAATCGAGCTCAACGGCCTCAGTGGGCTGCTCGAGCGCCAGGTCGATGGCATTGCGCAGGCTATCGGCGTTAGAGATATCGATCTCGCCGGTTACCTTAATGGTGTAGAGCTCTGGCGTGGGGTTGGTGGAAATACCCAAATCCATGTATACGCTCCTTTGTGTATCGAAAGTGCGGATAGTACGGGAAGCCGCGCGTTAGGCGCGCTCGGCACGCGCAAGCTCGGCAGCGACAAGCTTAACGGCCAGCACCAGCACATCGAGCGCGGCCTCCAGGTCCTCGACCGTGGGATAGCTCGGCGCGATGCGGATGTTGGTGTCGCGCGGGTCCTTGCCATAAGGCCAGGTGGCACCGGCCGGCGTGAGCTTGACGCCCAGGTCGGCGCAGAGCGCGGCGACCTTCTGGGCCGAGCCCTCGGGACCATCGAAGCTTACAAAGTAGCCGCCGCGGGGGTGCGTCCAGGTGGCGCAGCCCGTCTCGCCCAGACCCTCGGTGAGCTTGCGCTCGACGGCCTCAAAGCGCGGGCGCAGGAACTCGGCATGCTTTTTCATGTGCTCCTTGACCGCCTCGATGGTGGGAAGGAAGCGCACGTGACGCAGCTGGTTGAGCTTGTCGGCACTGATGAGGCCGGCCTTCAGGCGCTTGGAGAACTCCGCGATAACCGCGGGGCTCGCGCCGATAAAGCCGATGCCGGCGCCCGGGAAGGTGATCTTGGACGTCGAGGCAAAGGCCACCACGCGGTCCTCGGTGCCCGCCGCGCGAGCAAGATCGAAGATGTTGGCGAGCTCGTCGGTCTCGTCGTACAGGTCGTGCACACAGTAGGCGTTGTCCCAGAAGATGCGGAAATCGGGCGCGGCCGTGGGCATCTCGACCAGGCGACGCACGGTGTCCTCGCTAAAGGTGATGCCCGTGGGGTTGGAATACTTGGGCACGCACCAGATGCCCTTGATGGAATCGTCGGCGGCGACGAGGCGCTCGACCTCGTCCATGTCGGGGCCGTTGTCGGTCATCGCGACGGGGACGTTCTCGATACCCAGATCGGCGGTGATGCCAAAGTGGCGGTCGTAGCCGGGAACCGGGCACAGGAACTTGACCTTCTTGCCGTCGTGCGCGGCCTCGTAAGCCTCCCAAGGGTCGCTACCACATGAGCCGCAACGCCAGAACATACCGGCGATATCGTGCTCGATCAGCAGGCTCGACGAACCCAGTACGAGCGTCTGCTCGGCGGGGCAACCCAGGAACTCCCCCGCCAGCTTGCGTGCCGAGGGAATGCCCTCAAAGCAACCGTAGTTGGAGCAGTCGACGTTGCCGTCGTGCAGATCGGCATCGGCATTGAGGATATCGAGCATGGGTCGAGAGATGTCCACCTGGGAGGGCGACGGCTTGCCGCGGGCCATGTCGAGCGCCAGGCCCTTGGCCTTGACCTCGGCGACCTCGGCTTTGAGCGCCTCGATGGCGGCATCGAGTTCGGTGGTTTCCATCTTCTGGTAGATCGTCTGCATGGGTGCGACCTTTCGCGAAGCGGGACGTTGCAGTTCGTCTAAGTATAGACCGCCACTGCCGCAACGGTATGAAGCCGTGATAGATTAAGTCCATCGCAATGAATTACGACATCGCCGCGCATGCCGGTGTGGGGCGCCCAAGGAGGCACTATGGAGTACGGATCGTTCCAGGCCGAGGAATTCGGCGACCTGCAGCGCCTGGTCGACGGACTGTTTTATGACCGCCGCGCCATCGACCGCCTGGATCTCATCGTGCAGGCCGAGATCTTGGACCTCGCGCCCGACCTCATGGAAATCGTCAACCTTTTGCCGCCCGGCTACTACGACCGCCAATCGCTTTGCGACCAGCTCAACTCCGCCTTGGCCGCCCACGGCTGGGGCGCCGTCTACGGCACCGTGGAATAAGCCTCGAGGCCGGCATTTGGCCCGTTTCCCGACCCTGGCGAGGCTTGTTTTAGGGCTTGTGGCCAAAAAAGGGCAAATATGAGTACTGTCACCTTTTTAGTAGCAGCGTTTCTTGGTCGAAATCGGCAAAACTCGACTTGAAACTGGTAGCGCGCAGAGATGTGGTGTAAGAGGCGGGGCATGCCCCGCCCCCTCCCTTTCTTGAAAGGGAGGGGACACCGCCTAGAATTCGTCGTTGGAGTAATGAAGGT
>CABRID010000093.1 GCA_902470895.1 uncultured Collinsella sp. | reverse complement strand
GGAGTATCGTCGGCAGCGTCAGATGTGTATAAGAGACAGATCGTACAATCCATATGGCGGCATCGTTCGGGCGCCGCGTAACCGCTGGAGGGGTTTGCTATGAAAATTCCCGTAGATAAGCTGACCCGCGCTTTTAAGATGGGCGCGTCCGTTAAGAAGGATTCCGATACGCCGGTGCGCGTCTCGGTCTATCTGGATTCGTCCGCCTCGCGCTTTCTGGCCGAGACGGTGCGTGACGCCTTTGTGCCGCAGACGACCTCGGGCATTGTGCGCGTCGAGCGTCTGGGGGAGGAGCGAATTGCTCCAAAGACCGATACCGATGTGGTACTGGTGCTCTCGTGTGGTTCCGATCGCTTGGAGAGTGCCGTGCAGGAGCTCGTGATCGCCGGTGCGCCCGTGTGCGTGCTTGCCGAGTCTGCTGTGGAGGTGCCGTTTATCGAGGAGTCCACGCCCATGCTCGGCGTGGTGGCGGCAACCGATAAGACGTATCTGCTCGAGACGCTTGCCCGCTGGATTCTCGATCGCACCGACAAGGAAACGGCCTTTGCGGCGAACTTTGCCTTCATGCGCATCGCGGCGGCCAATCGTATCATCACCTCGTGCGCGCTCACCAATATGGCGACCGGTGCGCTGGCGTTTTTGCCGGGCGCCGATTATCCCGTTATGGCGCTTGCGCAGGTGGGCATGCTCTTTGAGCTCGCTGCCGTCTTTGGACGCGGCATTAAGCCTGAGTGCGGCTACGAGGTCGCGGGCGTGCTTGCCGGCGGTCTTGTGATCCGCGCGGTCACCCGCGCGCTCGTCAAGCAGACGCCGCATATTGGGTTTGCCGTCAAGGCGCTCACTGCCGCCGCGGGCACCTATGGCATGGGACGTGCGCTCGTTTCGCTCTACGAGCGCGATGTCGACTACAGCCGTGCCAACGAGGTGGTCACTGCCACGTTCTCCCGCGTTCGCGATCTGGTGACCACGGTCGCGGGCGCTACCCGTCCTATGGCGTCCTACCAGGACGCATCCGATCTCGCAGCTTAGGGGTTTTCCGTTGCGCGTTCCGTACCAAGATTGTTTTCATTTAATTGAGCCGCTGCTCGCCAAGGTCGAGAAACCGAGCCGCTATATCGATCACGAGTGGGGCACGCTTTCCAAGGCCGATGCCGACTACCGTTGCTGCCTGATCTACCCGGATGTGTACGAGGTCGGTCTGCCCAACCAGGGCATCGCCATCCTCTACAACATCCTCAACCAGGCCGAGGGCATCTCCTGCGAGCGCGGCTATGTGCCGTGGCCCGATATGGGTGACGCCATGCGCGAGGCAGGCATTCCGCTGCTCTCGCTCGAGGGCGCAGCGCCGGTCGCTTCGTTTGATATCGTCGGCCTGCATGTGCCGCACGAGATGGCGGTGACGAACTTCCTCGAGGCTCTCGACCTCGCTGGCATTCCGCTGTTAGCGGCCGACCGCACCGAGGACGACCCCATTATCATCGCCGGTGGTCCCTCGGTGTACAACCCCGAGCCGTACGCGGCCTTCTTCGATGCCATCCTCATCGGTGAGGGCGAGGAATCGCTGCTCGAGACCTGCCAGCTGCATCGCCGCCTGCGTGACGAAGGGGTCCCGCGCGCGCAGATTGTCGAGCAGCTTGCATCCATTGCCGGCAACTACGTGCCGTCGCTCTATGAGGTTCGTCACGACGAGCCCTGCTCGCCGCATGGCTACACCGTGCCGCGTGAAGGCAAGGATGCGCCGACCGTGGTCTACAAGCGCGTCGTCGAGGATTTTGGCGCCACGAATCCGCTGTCGCAGTCGTGCGTGCCCTATGCGCAGCTGGTTCACGACCGCTTGTCTATCGAGATCCTGCGCGGCTGCGCCCGCGGCTGTCGTTTTTGTCAGGCCGGCATGACGTATCGCCCGGTGCGCGAGCGCTCGGCCGACCAGATCGTCTCGTCGGTGATTCAGGGTCTGGAAAAGACTGGCTATGACGAGGTGTCGCTGACCTCGCTCTCCACGACCGACCACTCCTGCATTCGCGACGTGCTCGGCAGGCTCAACCGTCGCCTGGAGGATACGGGTATTCGCGTGTCTATTCCGTCGCAGCGCCTGGATTCGTTTGGCGTGGATATGGCCGAGTCGGTTGCCGGCGAAAAGAAGGGCGGCCTGACGTTCGCGCCCGAGGCCGGCAGCCAGCGCATGCGCGACATCATTAACAAGAACGTGACCGAGGAGGACCTGGACCGTGCGGCCAAGGCGGCCTTCGAGGCCGGCTGGAACCGCATGAAGCTCTACTTTATGATGGGCCTTCCCGGCGAGCGCGACGAGGACATCGTGGCCATCGCCAATCTGGCCGATCACGTGCTGGAGCTCGGTCGTTCCGTGGTGCCCAAGGCTCGTCGCGGCTCGATCTCGGTGTCGATCTCGGTTTCGGTCTTTATCCCTAAGGCTGCCACGCCGTTCCAGTGGTGCCCGCAGCTCGACTACGACGACGTCAAGCGTCGCCAGAAGCTGCTCATCACGAGCGTTCGCAACCGTGCCGTCCGCGTTCATTACCACGATGCCGAGACCTCGCTCATCGAGGCCGCACTGTCCCGCGCCGGTCGTGACATGACGCCCGTCATCATCGACGCTTGGCGCTCGGGCTCTCGCTTTGACGCCTGGGTAGAGCATTTCTCGCTCGATAACTGGAAGGAAGCTGCTGCCAAAAACGGCATCGACCTCAATGAGCTCGTGCACCTGCCCTACGAGTTGGATTGGCGCCTGCCGTGGGAGCATGTGAGCCCTGGCTGTACGCGCGGCTTCCTCGAGCGCGAGTACCGTCGCTCGCTCGAGGGCGTCACGACTCCCGACTGCACCCGCACGTCGTGCACCGGCTGCGGGATCTGCCCCACGCTCCACGCCAAGAATGTATTGATGGGTGATCGCGCATGAGTGAGCGCCTGACCGACAACCCCTCGCTCTTTAGACTTCGTGTTCGCTATGGCAAGCGCGATCGCCTTAAGTACCTGGGCCATCTCGAAGTGATCCATACCATTGAGCGCATCGTGCGCCGTGCGGGACTTCCCTATGCCGTCACGCAGGGCTTTTCTCCGCACATGCGCGTGGGCTTCTCTTCGGCGCTACCGGTGGGTACGTCGTCGACCTGCGAGTGGTATGACCTGTTTATGACCGAGTTCGTGGCGCTCGACGAGGCGTTTGGGCGCCTGGCTGCGGCGTCTCCGGCCGATCTGGCGCCCATCGAGGCGGCGTACATCGACGTGCGCACGCCGGCGTTGACGGCGCAGCTCACGCGCCTGTCGTATCGCATCGATCTGCACTTGGATCCCGAGGCGCCCGTAAGCGCCGACGAGGTGCGTCGTGCGCTCGACACGCTGCGCGCGGGCAATGGCATCGACTACGCGCGCGGAAAAAAGAGCAAGCGCTTGGATTTGGATCACACGCTCGTGGGCTATGAGCTCACGGCGGGGGAGCGCCCGGACCATTTGGTGCTCATGCTCGACACCCATGCCGACAACGAGGGCTCCATGCGTCCGGAAATTTTGCTTTCCGCTGCTGATGTTTTGTTGCAGGGCTTGACCCCGGGCGTGGATGCACCTATTGTTTCCACCGGTATGCAAGACCTCGTGACCATCTGCTCCTACGATGTCGAGCGTCAGAATCAAGCATGCGAGGACGACGAGGGCCGACTCGTCAGCCCCATACCTGTGCGAACTTGTGGATTTGCTCCACATACTCGTTGACGGGGGTATTTTCGCCTGCTACTATATTCGGCTGTTGCACTAACTGATGCATGAAGGGCAAGTAAACATGTACGCAATCGTTAACACGGGCGGCAAGCAGTACAAGGTCGCCACCGACGATGTCATCACCGTCGAGAAGATCGAGGGCAATGAGGGCGACAAGGTCACCCTGCCGGTTATCTTCCTCAACGATGGTAAGAAGATCGTCACCGATCCCGACAAGCTGGCCAAGGCCAAGGTTACCGCTCAGATCGTTGAGCAGTTCAAGGGCGAGAAGCAGCTGGTCTTCAAGTTCCACAAGCGCAAGCGCTATCGTCGTCTGAAGGGTCACCGTCAGCAGCTCACCAAGCTGAAGATCGTGAAGGTTCAGGCTACCTCCCGCGCCAAGAAGGCTGTCAAGGCAGAGGCTGAGGCTGTTGCCGAGGCTCCCGTCGCCGAGTAGATTACACTCGTAACGAAAGAGTAGGTATACACAATGGCACACAAAAAAGGACTCGGTTCCTCCCGTAATGGCCGTGACTCCCGCGGTCAGCGCCTTGGCACGAAGCGCTATGCCGGCCAGACGGTAACCACGGGCACGATTCTCGTCCGTCAGCACGGCACGCACATCCACCCGGGTGAGAACGTTGGCCGTGGTAAGGACGACACGCTGTTCGCGCTGGTCGACGGTACCGTTGAGTTCCACAAGGGTATCAAGCACAGGGTCAGCGTACGCCCGCTCGCGAACGCGTAATTCACCCTTCATAGAGCACATATGTGGGAGGCACTTGAGTTTTAGGATTCAAGGGTCTCCCTCTTTTTTGTAGGAGGCGATTCTGTTGTCACAGTTCACCGATATCAGCCGCATTAACGTGTGCGGCGGCGACGGCGGAGCCGGATGCATGTCGTTTAGGCGCGAGGCATTTGTCCCCAAGGGCGGCCCCGATGGCGGCGACGGCGGTCGTGGCGGCAATGTCGTCATCCAGGCCGATGCTCAGCTGTCTTCGCTGATCGATTACCGCTTTAAGCATCACTTTCGCGCCGAGCGCGGCACGCACGGGCAGGGTGCCCGTCGTAACGGCAAGAGCGGCGAGGACCTGATTCTCAAGGTCCCTATGGGTACCGTGGTGCGCGAGCTCGACCCCGAGACGCAGACCCCGATGTTCGAGATTGCCGATCTGGTGCATGATGGCGAGCGCGTTGTCGTGGCCCCTGGTGGCGCCGGTGGTCTCGGCAATACGCACTTTGTGACGTCGGTGCGCCGCGCGCCCGCGTTCGCCCAGCTGGGCGAGCCGGCCGAGGAGCACTGGATTGAGCTCGAGATGAAGCTCATGGCCGATGCCGCGCTCGTGGGCTTCCCCTCGGTGGGTAAGTCATCGCTCATCGCGCGCATGAGTGCCGCCCGCCCCAAGATCGCCGACTACCCGTTTACCACGCTCGTGCCGAATCTCGGCATGGTGCGTGCCGGCGAATATTCTTACGTCGTTGCCGACGTTCCCGGTTTGATCGAGGGCGCGAGCGAGGGCAAGGGCCTGGGTCACCAGTTCCTGCGCCACATTGAGCGTACGGCTCTGATCATGCATGTCGTCGACATGACGGGTGGTTTTGAGGATCGCGATCCGGTCGAGGACTATCGCATCATCAACCGCGAGCTCGAGCAGTATGGCGCCGAGCTCTCGGAGCGTCCGCAGATCGTCGTTGCCAACAAGTGCGACGCGCCGGGCACGGCCGACAAGATTGTCGACCTTAAGCGTGCAGCGCTCGACGACGGCCATATGTTCTTTGCTGTGTCCGCCGTGACGGGTGCCGGTCTCAACACGTTGATGCTTGCCGTGGGCGAGCAGGTGGCTAAGCTGCGCGCCGAGTTGGCGGTCTCGGATGAGCCGGTCGTTCTGCGCGACGATGAGTGGGAGCGCCGTCGCCTGCAGCGTGAGAAGCGTTTCCGCATTGTCCAGGAAGAGCCCGGTGCCTTCCGCGTGGTCGGTCGTGCCATCGAGCGCATGGTCATCCAGACCGACTGGGAAAATGAGGAAGCCGTCATTTACCTGCAGCATAAGTTTGCGCGTATGGGTGTTGACGACGCGCTCGAGAAGTCCGGTTGCCGTGCGGGCGACGAGGTCCGCATTTGCCAGCGCGCCTTTGACTTTGAGGGCGCCGAGGACTTCTCGGAGTACGAGGAGCTCGAGGATGCTGGCGAGGACGTTGCCGTCGAGGCCATTGACGTGGCCGATGCTGCGGATGAGGGCGTCGAGGTTGTCGATGCGGCGGATGCCGCGGGCGATGCCGAGACCTCGGAGGGCGAGTAGGCCATGTCGCTGCGCGGTGGAATCGGTCTGCCCGAGCTCCCTCTAGAGGACGGGCAGGAGTTTAGGCTCGGCATTATGGGTGGCACCTTTGATCCCATCCATTACGGGCACCTGGTGACCGCCGAGCAGGCGCGTGAGTCCCTCGACTTGGATGCCGTGCTCTTTATGCCGGCGGGCACGCCTGCCTTTAAGCTTGACAAGCCGGTGACGCCTGCCGAGGACCGTTATGCCATGACGGTCCTCGCCACCGCCGCGAACCCGGCCTTTTTGGCGAGCCGGTTCGAGATCGACCGCCCGGGCGTAACCTATACGGCTGATACGCTTCATGCCCTTCGCGACTTTTACCCGCCGCAGGTAAAGCTCTACTTTATTACGGGCGCCGATGCGATTATCGATATCGTGACCTGGCATGATGCCGAACGAATCGCTGAGCTTGCTACCTTTATTGCGGCGACACGACCGGGCTTTGATATCGATACAGCGCGTGCCCGAATCAAAGAGTCGGGGCTGCCGTTCGACGTGCGCTATATTCAGATTCCGGCGCTGGCGATCAGCTCGACGAACATTCGTAAGCGAGTTGCCCGCGGCATGAGCGTGCGCTATCTTACGAGCGAGTCCGTGCTCGGCTACATTCGCAAACGCAGGCTATATGCCGATTTGGGCCAAGAAGATTTTGAGTGATGGGGGTCTACGTTGTCGGTAGAGGATCAGTTTGAGGGCGATGAGCGCGCACTGCTCAAGCGCATTCAAGAGCTGCTCGATGTTCGCATGAAGGATAAGCGCAAGCGCTATGTGCATTCGCTGGGTGTTGCCGAGACCGCACTTCATCTGGCCGAGGTCTACGGCGTTGACCGCTTTGATGCCGCTGCCGCCGGCTTGATCCACGACTGGGACAAGGTGCTTTCCGATGACGAGCTCGTGGCCCGCGCGCTTCACTATGGCATCAAGGTTGCCGGCTCTCCTTCGGCCGCGACACCGCTGCTGCATGGCCCAGTTGCCGCCTATGAGCTTCCGCAGCTTTTTCCCGGGCTGTCGCCGGCGGTCTTTCAGGCTGTCGACCGTCACACCGTGGGAGCTTGCGACATGACGCCGCTCGATATGGTGGTCTTTGTGGCCGATGCCATCGAGCCCAACCGCCACGGCGACTATGCGCATGCGCTGCGCAAGATGGTGGGGGAGTCGACGCTCGATGAGTTGTTCTTCTCCTGTTTTGCGCAGGGTTTGGTCTATGTGATCCAGTCCGGGCGCTATCTTTATCCCACGGCTATTACGATTTACAACCATTACGCCCAGCTACGCTAGCTCGGGTGCGTCTAGAAAGAGGTATTCCATGGCCGACGAGACCATGACCGACGAGCAGATTCTTGAAGGTGTGGAGCACAAGAGCTTCGCCGCCACGTCCGACCGCACCGCCGCCTCGCTGTCCGCGAGCGGTGTCGCCGCCGAGGATGTCGCCCGCGCCGCCGCGCAGGCCGCCTACGACAAGAAGGGCGAGGACGTTCAGGTGCTCGACCTGACTGAGCTTTCCGATGTGTGCGACTACTTTGTCCTTGCTACCGGCACCAACAACCGCCAGGTTGATTCGATCGTCGACGAGATCGAGGAGAAGGTCGCCGAGGCTTGCGGCGAGCACCCGTTCTCCATCGAGGGTCGCGAGCAGAAGACCTGGATGCTCATGGACTATGGTTCGGTTGTCGTCCACGTCTTCACTCCCGAGGCGCGCGACTTCTACCCTGTCTCTTATACACATCTCCGAGCCCACGAGACCGAGGCTGATCTC
>CABRID010000092.1 GCA_902470895.1 uncultured Collinsella sp. | reverse complement strand
CCTCTGAACGGTCGCGTCGACCTATTGCAACGATCTCGGCAATCTCAACCGTTCCGTCCTCTCGAATTCGAAATACCATTCGGAGTCCCGCCTTTCTCCATTTAATCTTTTTGCAGCCGGCAAGCTCACCGTGAAGCGGCGTTCCGATTTCATCGGCGCGCGTCTTTAATTTCGCCACTGCAATGCGGACGAGCCTTCGCTGAGAACCATCTAGTTTTTGATATTCCTTCTCGACGTCTCGATTCAAAAAGCCGACGACAAAGTGCCCGCTCATTCGAAAAGACCCTCATCCGAAATCGCGTCGGAGTCCATCGATTCGAACTCCGCGAGCTCCTCAGGAGTCAGGGTATCTTCAAACGGAATAAACTCATGCGGTCCGTTTTTGATTCGATCTGCCGCAATACGATCAAGCTCAAGTTCGCGAAGGTACTGTAGGGCGCCGTACATTTCCTCATAGGCGGCGTAGTCGATAATCACGGTATCGATATCGTTATGATCGGCGATAAACTGCGGCGCGCGCTTAGCGCGCTTGCGAACGGCAGATAAGGACTTGCTCGCTTCGGTGGCAGAAACTACCTGATCTTTTGTAAACACCGGCTTTTCCAGAACAAGTGGGGACATTTGTACCTCCAAAAAAATAATCTGGATTATATTTCAAAGTATACTTCAAAATATAATCCAGATTTCTCTTTGGAAGAAACTATTGCGCTATCGGTTCTCGATGCTTCCGATGTTCTTGAGCTCGATGGAGATGAGGCCGTTGGGCTCGTTGACGAACTCGATATACTCGGAGTTCGAGCCCATCTCGGCCGGGAAGCTGATCTCGATACCCGTATCGGTTCGAATCTTATGATTGCGCACGGCCGCACGCTCGACCTGTTTACGCTCCACGGGCACGCGCTCGGGCACCTTTTCCTCGGTCAATGCCGCACGAACGCTCTCTTTGATGACCGGCTCGTCCTCAAAGACCTCGTCGACGATATCCCAAGGCGGCAGTTCCTCGTCGTCTTCGACCTTCTCGGCAACAGCGGCTTTGACCTTGGCGAGCGCCACGGCCGTATTGGCGCCGTGCTCCTCGGCAACCTCCTCGACCACGCGCGTCACGGTGTCGATAATCTCCTTGCCCGACACGCCCGTATCGCACTGCAGCAGGCCGTCAGGAATAAGCATGCGGTCCTCGCCGGCGATCTTGCGCTTTTTGTCCACGTAGCCGATCTCCATGGTGCTCGCGCGCACGATGGCGTAGCTCGGCACCTTTTGGGAAGGATTCGGCAGGATAGCGTAATGGCGTGCGATATCGTTGCGCACCTCGCCCTCCTCGCGGCCTACCTCGTGCATAAAGGCCTGCTTGGAACCCAACAGCATGACGGCAAACCAGCGTGCGTCCTCGTCATCGTCAAAGTCGGCAACGAGGACATCGGTGGACTCGGCCTTTTCGGCCTTGGTAAGCTCCGAGGAGATAAACTCCGCAATCTGCTGCGACAGGTCCACGAATTCGCGCTCGCCAAAGAAATAGCCCTTGAGCTCGCCGCCGAATGCGGAGTTCTCGGCAAACGTGGCGCGCTTGTTATCGGCAGACGTGCGGGCACGACGCAGATGCGTGGTCACGAAGTTGCGCACGGTGCGGCTCTCGATATCGAGCTCGCGCTGGCTCATGACGTTGACGGCCGAGTCAAAGTCCAGGATATGCAGGATTGCGTGATTGATTTTCATATACGGCATTCCGTTCTAGATCGATTTCAGCACGAATCAGTATAGCGGTCGTGCCCGCCCCAATGCACCAACATGCCCCTTTGCACCAGCGTTAGCGCAGGAGCTCGGACTGCCACGCCTCGAGCTGCTCTGCCAGGCTCTTGCCGGCAGCAGGAACGTTGAGCTCGGAACGCTTGGGCAGCAGGGCGCATTTAAGAATTGCGACGACGGTCTGCGAGATGAAACGGCGCGTATCTTTGTCGAAGCTCTGAGCAGCCTGGAGCATCACCGGCAGGCTCTCGCGCAAATTCCCTGCGATATCTGCGAACCGTTCGGCCCCTGTGGCTTCAAACACGGAGAACAACGCATCTACAAAGCGCTCGCGCTCGGCAGGCCCCACTGCAAGCAGCATCTCGCGAATAGAGCTATCGACGTATCGAGCGCCGGCAGACAGACGCTCGCAATACACAAAGTCGTAGCCGTCAACGACCCAGCTAAAGGGATTGTGCTGCAGCAGACTGAATTCGGTGCTCTCGACAATGGCGTAATCTTCCTGTGTCTCGAACATCATGCCGAAAATCGAAGACTGGGGCAGGGTCTTGTCGATGCGGCCGGAAAGACCTGCGAAGGCGTCACCGCTCAGGAACTCCTCGACAAAGCCGGGGCCATCGTGGGAGAAGGCCCGTTCGATCCGGTCGCCAGCAGCGTCAGAGCACATCGCCGCGCCATACACCGCCAAGTTTCCGCCCTTGGAATGGCCTCCGCACAAGAGCGGACCATCAATCGCGGCCACCGCCTCGTCCACATAGCGCGCCGCAGATTCCTGGGCCGGCACAGGACACCGGAAAGCCATGTTAAAGTCCTCTTTCCAGCCCACGATCGTGCTGTCGGTCCCCCGGAAGGCAAGATAGGAAAATCCTGCCGGGAATCGGAACGTCATGGCCGCAAACTGCTCCGTCGTTGCCACGTCGCTCACGGCACGGTATCCGCACACGCGCACGCCGCGGTAGCGCGGACTTGCCGCAACAGCCTCCAACAAGGCGCGGCTCTCCTCCGGATCCCACAGGTCGCCAATCATGTCCCGGTAGCACTCGGCGCGCAGTAGCTCACGCACGTCCAGTCCCTGCCAGCCGGCAAGCTCCGGCATATCCCCCGGCAAGCGCAAATACGACAGCCATGCAAACACCAGGCTGTCCACCGCGCAAAACGGCCGCTCCTCAAACGAATCGAACGCCGTCTGGGCATAACTCAAAAAGTTAGGCGAATCCGACATGCCTCTCCCATCAACAATGGTGCATTGGGGTCAGGTTTGTTTGCACCAATCGCGCCCCATTTGGTGCAAACAAACCTGACCCCCTTGCACCAAAAAGGCGCCCGGGCCGTGGGGCCTGGACGCCTTCATTGTAGCTTGCTGGCAAACGAGCCGGATTTAGCAGGAGAAATCGACGCTGTCGATGATGTCCTTGAGGGCCTTGGCAGAAGCGGTGAGCTCGCTCTGCTCGGACTCGTTCAGCGGCACAGGGACGCGGCAGACGACGCCGTCGCGACCGACGACGGTCGGCATGGAGATGGCCAGATCGGACAGGCCATACTCGCCCACCATGAGCGAGGAAACGGGCAGAACGGTCTGCTCGTCACGCATAACAGCGGTGCAGATACGCTTAACGGCCATGGCAACGCCATAGTAGGTTGCGTGCTTCTTCTCGATGATGGTGTAAGCGGAGTTCTTGACGTCCTCGGCGATACGCTTCTCGGCAGCCTCATGCTCCAGATGGCCGTGAAGCTCGCAGAAGGTGCTCAGCGGCACGCCGGCAACCTGAGCGCTGGACCAGGCGACGAACTCGGAGTCGCCGTGCTCGCCCATGACGTAGGCCTGGACATCGCGCGGATCGACCTCGACGTGGGCGCCGAGCATCTGCTGCAGACGACCGGTGTCGAGCACGGTGCCGGAGCCGATGACATGGCCCTCGGGCAGGCCGGACATCTTGATGGCGGCATAGGTCAGAACGTCAACCGGGTTAGAGACGATCAGCAGGATGCCGTCAAAGCCGGACTTCTTAATCTCGGGAATAATGGACTTAAAGATGCTGACGTTCTTGTTGACCAGGTCCAGGCGGGTCTCGCCGGGCTTCTGGGCAGCGCCAGCGGTGACGACGATCATAGCGGCGTCGGCGACATCAGAGTAATCGCCAGCGTAGATCTTCATCGGCTCGGCAAACGTCATGCCGTGCGCGATGTCCAGGGCCTCGCCCTCGGCGCGATTCTTGTCCACGTCGATGAGGACCATCTCGGAGAACAGGCCGCTCTGCATCAGTGCGAACGCCGAAGACGAACCGACGAAACCGCAGCCGACAATAGCGACCTTCTTCTCGTTAACCATTACAAACTCCCATCTCTCTCCACAAACAAACCGCCCAGGGCGACCCGAGCGGCTTGCCGTAATCCCAATACATCCAATCGGGACTTTGATTATGCTCCTATTCGCAGCCAAAAATCGACCGTTTACCGAAATTGTTTGCAGGATTCGTAAAATAACTGCACGAAATCGGTTTCGAGCTATTGACGAGTCGAAACAGGTTTCTAATACAGACCCGCTTCGCGAATAGCCTCGACAGCCAAAGCAATCTGATCGGGCGGCAGCACCAGCGCCATGCGCACGTGTCCCTCACCCGAAGGACCAAAGCTCGCACCCGGCGTCACGACGACACCGGCCTTTTCCATGAGCTCCTCGCAAAACGCCATCGAGTCGGTGCGACCCCCGGGGAGCTTAGCCCACACAAACATGGAGCCATGCGCGTTGGGGCGCTCCCAGCCCAGGCCCTCAAGGCCGTCACACAGGGCATCGCGACGCTCCTGGTACTTCAGGCGCTGCGCCTCGACCTCATCGCGCGGACCGTTGAGGCAGGCGATGGCCGCCTTCTGGATCGGGAAGAACATGCCAAAGTCGATCTGGCTGCGCAGCTTGGCAAAGGCCGAGACCACATCCTCGCGACCGACCAAAAAGCCGATACGCGCGCCGGTGACGTTAAACGACTTGGAGAGCGAAAAGAACTCCACACCCACCTCGAGCGCACCGGGATACTGCAAGAAGCTGCCACCCGGCTCGCCGTCAAACACGATATCGGAGTATGCATTGTCGTGCACGATCAGCAGGTCGTGCTCACGGGCGAAGGCGATGATCTCCTCGTAGACCTCGGGCGTACCCACCGAGCCCACCGGGTTGGCGGGCAGCGACACGATCATGTACTTGGCGCGGTCGGCCACCTCGGGGTCGATGCCCGCCACGTAGGGCAGGTAGTTGTGCTCGGCGACCAGCGGGTAGTACTCGAGCTTGGCATCGGCGATCTTGGCACCCGCCTCAAAGACCGGGTAGCACGGATCGGGCACCAGGATGGTGTCGCCCGGGTCGAGCAGCGCCAGGCCCAAGTGGCCCACGCCCTCCTGCGTGCCGTTGCACGACTGCACCATGGACGGCGTAATGCCACAGACACCAAAGCGGCGCTCGTAGTAATCGCACACGGCCTGCTTGAGCTCGGGCAGATCGCGCAGGGCATACTTCCACATCTCTGGGTCCTGCGCGGCCTGGGTCAGCGCCTCGACCACGTGGTCGTACGGCTTAAAGTCGGGCGTGCCCACGCTCATGTTGTAAATGGTCTTGCCCTGGGCCTTAAGCGCAAGAAGCTTGTTGTTGAGCGAGGCAAAAACCTCCGCGCCAAAGCGGTCGAGACGCTGCGATGCCTGCATGGTGCCACCTTTCGATACAAAAAACGCGGCGCTCCGACAAGAGCGCCGCGCGATACGGGCCATCAGATTGCAAAAGTGTAACGCTTGCATCCCCTGTTTTGGTTCAATTTAGTCAACCTTAGCCAATCGGGGCGCGGCGTTAGTCAATCGGGCGCAGCGCGTCGATCTGTGCGAGCCACAGACGCGAACTGGCGTCGCTCGGCATGCGCCAATCGCCGCGCGGGCTGAGCGTGACCGAACCCACCTTGGGACCGTCGGGCAGACAACTGCGTTTAAACTGCTGGGCGAAAAAGCGACGGTAGAACGTGCGCAGCCACGTGTGGATGGTGGCCTCGTCGTAGACACCCTCAAAGCTCTTGAGCGCCATGCGGTAGATCTTGCCCGGCTCAAAGCCAAAGCGCAGCAGGTAATAGAGGAAATAGTCGTGCAGCTCGTACGGACCCACCAGATCCTCGGTTTTCTGAGCAATCTCGCCATCGCCCGTCGGCGGCAAAAGCTCGGGCGACACCGGCGTGTCGAGAATATCGAGCAGCGTCTCGGCGATGCGACCGCCAAAGACATCGGCAGCATAACGAACCAGATGGCGCACGAGCGTCTTGGGCACGCTCGCGTTGACGGCATACATGCTCATGTGGTCACCGTTGTACGTGGCCCAGCCGAGCGCCAGCTCGGACAGGTCTCCCGTGCCGATGACAAAGCCGCCGGCCTGGTTGGCCAGATCCATCAGAATCTGCGTGCGCTCGCGCGCCTGACTGTTCTCGTAGGTCACGTCCTGGACTGCCGGATCATGCTCGATATCCTTAAAGTGCTGCTCTACGGCCGCATGGATCGAGACCTCGCGGAAGCTCACGCCCAGATCGCGGACGAGCGACTCGGCATTCGACTTGGTGCGATGCGTCGTGCCAAAGCCGGGCATGGACACGGCCGTGATACCCGTGCGCGGCAGCCCCAGCGCATCGAAGGCACGAACGGTCACGAGCAGCGCCAGCGTGGAATCGAGACCGCCCGAAAGGCCGATGACGGCCGCTTTGGTACCCGTATGGGCCAAGCGGGTCTTGAGGCCGGCGGTCTGCAGGTCGAGGATGGTCTCGCAACGCTCGGCCAGGTCGCCATGGTCGGCCGGCACAAAGGGCGCGCGGGGGAAGACACGGTCGATGTCGCAGGCGTTGCGCAGGACGGGAGCCTCGAAGAGTGTGCTCTCAAAAGAGAACTCAACGGTCGTGGCCTCCGGCGCATCGTCCGCGCGCGCCCACGTCGTCGAGCGGCGGCGCTCGGCAACCAGACGGTCAAGATCGATATCGGCGACGGCCATATCGCAGGTAAGCAGTTTGGTGGCGGCGAGCTTGGAGCCATTTTCGTAGATAAGGTTCTCGCCCGCAAAGACCATATCGGTCGTGGACTCGCCCTCACTCGCGTCCGCGTAAGCATAGGCGCAGTAGAGACGCGCGCTCTGGTTGGAAATGAGACTACGGCGGTAATCTGCCTTGCCGATAATCTCGTCCGAAGCCGACGGATTCAAGATCACCGTCGCGCCGGCAAGCGCCATCTCGGTCGAGGGGGGCGCCGGCACCCACAGGTCCTCGCAAACCTCAACGCCAAGCACCATGTCCTCGGCGCCCTCGTCACAGCAACGGTAGATAAGCCCCGAAGCAAGCGGCACCGGACCCTGACCGGCAAATTCAATCCACATGGGATCGACGGGCGCCGGAGCAAACCAGCGGCGCTCATAGAACTCGCCATAATTGGGCAGGTACTTCTTGGACGTCAGACCCAAAAGCTCGCCCGCGCAGCACACGGCGGCGCAGTTGTAGATGTTTTCGGCTACCGCAACGGGAAGACCAACCGTAAAGACGATCGGCAGCTCACGGGTCTCGTCGAGGATGCGCACAAGCGCCGCCTCGCAGGCATGTAGCAACGTGCGGTTATGGAACAAGTCCGCCGCGGTATAGCCGGTCAGGTTAAGCTCGGGCAGCACCAACGCACGAACACCGCGCTCGGCAGCCTCGCGAACAGCCGCCAGCACAACCTCGGCATTGCCCTCGACATCGGCAACGCGAATCTGCGGCGACGCCGCCGCCACACGCAAAAAGCCATCGTTCTTAACTTGACCGTTTAGAAAATCGTTCATGCGAGCTCCAACACATCCGTTTAGCCGCAACGAGCGGCGGCGATAAAGTCCGCCTCCATTGTACTGTCAAGTTCAATCAGCGCTGGTGGGGCAGACTCATGATATAAATTGAAAAGAGAAGTCAGAATGGCGTTTAGCAGTAGAACGAGATCTCGTCCACAAGGAAAAATGCCTTCCATTTAGAGCAAATCAATTCATGCTGAGCGGCGATAATTTCACAGAGGTCGTCAAGCGTGCTCCGGGGAATCTTCGCTTTGTTATTAGCGACAATGCAACCTCCCCTGCGAGTCAGCCAGATTTTGGCCGAGTTATCTGAAGGCGCTCCCTTGCAACTGTCTCTTATACACATCTCCGAGCCCACGAGACCGAGGCTGATCT
>CABRID010000091.1 GCA_902470895.1 uncultured Collinsella sp. | reverse complement strand
GAGGAGACGCCTGGGGCTGGCAGTCTAGATGGTACGAAAAATTGTCCGCACCCCCAGAGTGTCCCCAGTGACTAGTCGTTTAAGAATGTCCCCAATGATTGATCAATGACTAGGCGAGGGCGGCCATGATGGTGCGGGCGACGCCGTCGTGGTCGTTGTCGTATTCGGTGATGGCGTCGGCGGCCTCGCGATCTTCGGGCTCGGCGTTGATCATGGCCATGCCGTGGCCCGCTGCCTGTAGCATGGGGATGTCGTTGATGTTGTCGCCGAACGCCCAGGCGTCGGCGAGACGCTCGCCCAGGTGCTCGCATAACCACGTGAGGGCCGTCCCCTTGGTGGCGCCCTCACCCATGACCTCGATATTCATGGCGTACGAACGCGTGACCTCAATGCCTCCGAGCGTGTCGAGCTCTGCTGCGATGGCGTCGCGATCGGCCGGGTCGTGCCAGTACATAGCGATGCGTTCGAGCGTCTCGACCTCGTCGATCTTGCTGTCGATATCCATGTCGATCGGTGTTCGTGTGCGCTTGAGCGAAGCCGCGATGTGGGGGTCGCCGCCACAGAACTCATCTAGACGCCCGTATAACGAGCGGGGGAGGAAGCACTGCCCATCCGCGAAGATATCGAAGGTCACATCGTGGCCGGCGGCAATGCGATGGATGCGGTGGGCAATACCACGGTCGAGCGGACGGCTCAAGATGCACGTGGCGCGCGAGGCGTCGGTGGGCGTATCCTCGTCGAGCTGCCAGACGCTGGCGCCGTTGGCGCAGACCGCGTAGTGTACGGCGGGGTGGGCGAGGATGGGCTCAAAGATGCCTGACAGCGGGCGCCCCGTGCAGGGCACAAACTCAATCCCACGTCGAGCGAGTTCGTCGAGCATTGCCCAGGTGGCGTCGCTCATCTGCTTATCACTCGTCAGCAGCGTTCCGTCCATATCGGAAAACACAATCATTTGATGCAGCCCTTTCTACTGGCATAAAAAGCGTGGCCGAAGGCGGCGATGCCCTGGCCACGCTCGAGTTCTATAACGGTCCGCGTCCTAGCGGTCGGCGAGTGGCTTGTACTCCAGCGGCTCGATCACCGGGCGGTAGGCGGGGCGGATGATGCGGTGCGCACAGAAGAGCTCTTCCATGCGGTGCGCCGACCAGCCGGCCATGCGGGCGACGGCGAATAGCGGCGTAAAGAGCGTCTCGGGCACGCCGAGCATCTTGTAGATAAAGCCCGTGTACAGGTCGATGTTGGCGCAGATGGGCTTGGTCATGCCGTGGTCGCGCATGACCTGGGGTGCCAGGCGCTCGATACGCTCGATGAGTGCGAACTCTTCGCCCAAGTCTTTCTTGGCTGCCAGTGAGCGCGCGTAACGGCGGCAGACCTCGGCGCGCGGGTCGCTGAGCGTATAGACGGCGTGGCCCATGCCGTAGATGAGGCCCGTGCCGTCGAAGGCCTGCTTGTCGAGGATCTTGCCCAGGTAGGCCGCGACCTCGTCCTCGTCCTCCCAGTTGGAGACATGCGCGCGGATGTCCTCGTGCATAGACACGACCTTGGCATTGGCGCCGCCGTGGCGCGGGCCCTTGAGCGAGCCGATAGCCGCGGCGTAGGCGGAATACGGGTCGGTGGCCGAAGACGACAGCACGCGGCAAGCGAAGGTGGAGTTGTTGCCGCCGCCGTGCTCGGCATGCAGCATGAGCATAACGTCGAGCAGCATCGCCTCATCGCGGGTGAACGCCATGCCGCCGCGCAGGACCTGTAGGATGGTCTCGGCGGTGGAGAGGCCGGGCGTGGGGTGCGGCACGTGAACCTCGGAGCCGCGAAGCTTGGCGACCGAGGCCATGTGTGCGAAGGCGGCGATGCGCGGGAGACGTGCGAGCATGGAAATGGCGACGTCGATTTCGTGCTCGGGCGTGATCACGTCTGGTTCGGCATCGAAGGCGTAGAGCAGCAGCACGGCGCGCTGGAGCACGTTCATGATGCTCGACGACACCGTGGTCATAGGGAACTCTTTGACGTACTCGTCGCTCAGATGTCTAAAGGCGCCCAGGCGCTCGCAAAAGCCGTCGAGCTCTTCCTTGTTGGGCAGCGAACCCGTGATAAGCAGATAGGCGACTTCCTCGTAGCCATAGCGATCCTCGGCCTGGGCGTTGTTGACCAGGTCCTCGATGCTGTAGCCACGAAGCGTGAGTTTGCCCTGATCGGGCACGACTTTGCCGTCGACCTTGTTGTAGCCATGCACATCCGAGATGCGGGTAAGGCCCGCGACCACGCCCGAGCCGTCGGCATTGCGCAGGCCGCGCTTGACGTTGTGCTCTACGAACAGGTCCTCGTCGTATGGGGCGGTCGGCAGGCCGTGGTAGAGGTTTTCGCTTTCGGGCGAAATCTGACGGCTCGCCTCGTAATCCAGAACCAGGCGGCTCAGGTGATCGTCGAAGCGGTAGTAGATTTTCTTGGCGTCGTAGGCCATGCGCGCTCCTCTCCGGTCCGCTTTGGGGCCGCGCGCTTGGACGATATGACGTCAAGCTGCCCCGAGCGGCTTGTTCGCTACAGGCGGTACATAAAGTTAAAGACGTCCTCGCGCTGAATGGACACGTTGACGCCCGAAAGCTCGCCTGCCTCGGCCAGGGCCTTCTGCAGCTCGGCGAAGTCGAGCTTGGACTCGGCGGTGTCGGCCAGCATGGTCATGGTGAAGATGTCCTCGATAATGGACTGCGTAATGTCGCGGATGTCGACGTTGGCCTCGCCCAGAACACGGGTGACGCCGGCGACGATACCGGGGCGGTTCTTGCCAAGGACGGTGATGACGATGCGGGAGGACGAGATCTCGGCCATGGGAAACCCTTTCGCGTGATTGCGGCGCGCGCGGGGCGCTCCGCTACGGTACAGTGTTCATCATTGTACCTGTCTGGCGCAAAAAAGGCGCGCTCGCTGCGGCGTTACATGCCTGCAACATGAGCGTAAGGGGGAAGGCCGTACGGGGAAGAGCCGTCTGGCGCGTGTCCGGCTCGTGTTGGGTTGATTTCCGATCTCAGCCGAACACATTGAGCGGACAGGCCGTTCCCGCAGTCAGCCGAACGCCTCCGACGGCTGATTCCGAACTGGAAGCGGAGGGCATCCCCGCCCTTCGGTAGGGGATACCGCTCCGCGGCGCATGCCGCGGGCGGCGCCCCTATCGGACCACCGTGACCTCAGTTGGGATGGGCCCAGCACTGCCGCGTACTCGGTGAGCTAGAGCCAACTGTTCGTCTTCACGTCGCGTATGGCGATATTTCGGTCGTCCGGCTCGGTGATGCCGTAGCCGAACGCCTGGAGCGTCTCGATGGACTCCTGGATCCTCTGTTGGAACATGGGACCCGGATCGACCCTCGGCCCGAGGTGCCCGCGCCAAAGGCACGGCGTGGCGCGCAGCATGTTATGGATTTTGGAGATGGGCTCGATGTCGGCGTAGACGTTGAGCGTCGCCATGGCGTCCTTGTGGCCGAGGATCGATTGGAGCGCCTTGATATCGCCGCCTTGGCGGATCCACTGCGTTGCGAACGTGTGGCGAAGGCCGTGGAACGTGATCAGCTCGTCGTTGGTGCCCATGAGGCCGTTGGTCTCCGAGAACGTCTTGAACGCCCTGCGGATATAGCTTGTCGTCGCGAAGGTCGTGCCCGGCTCCGACAGGATGTAGCAGTCCCCGATCTCGACCGCCCCGGTAAGGCCGCGCAAGCGCAGCTTTCCGCAGTCGATCTCGTGGGTCTCCTTCAGGAAGGGGAGTAGGCCGACCGGGTCGATGGGGATGCCCCTGGCGTCATGGGTCTTGGTGTCCTTGATGAACGAACCCATTCCCTTCGCGTACGCCACCGAGTGTCTGATCGAGATCAGGCCCGTCTCGAAATCCACATCGCACCACCGAAGGCCGCAGACCTCGCCGATTCGCATCCCCGTGTGCAGGGCGAGTACGACCGCCCTCTAATCCTCGGCGGACCAATCGAGTCCGAACTCCTTTCGGGCATCCTCTTCGCTCATGACTTCGAGAAGGTCTCCGGGTTGGCAACGAAGGGCGAGGCATAGCTGCTCGAGTGTGTTGAAGCGAATGCCGCGAATATGCCCTTTTTTAATACGGGACAGGTTCACGGGCGTGGTTCCAATCCTTTCGGCAAGTTCGTTCGAGGAAATCTTTCGCTCGGCCATGATCTTGTCGAGGCGAACAATTACGGGCATGGCGTTTCCTTACGCAATCTCGTCGGAGTCGAGGTACAGCTCTCGGGCGTACAAGAAGAGCTGGGAAAGCATGAACAGGACGATGCCGAGAACCAGAGAGGTCCAATCGAATGATGAAGCGATCTCTTGGGCGCCGACGGCCCCCTCGCCGCCAAACATCGAAACGGAGGTTTTGAGTGAGCCGGCGTAGAGGCTGGTGGCAGCTTGAACAACGAAGAGAATGCCGAGCACCTTCAAGCATGTCGCAGACCCTTTCTTGAAGGGGTCTCCGCTCTTGATCGTCCACACGAGAACGGCGCTGAGGATGGTCGTAGCGATACCGATGACGGCAGGGACCAATGTCGAGATCGCAAGGGCTGGATACGCGGGGGAGTCTGCAATTACAGGGTTGTCGAGCACTTCGATTGCTGGCTTTAAGGAGAACGCCACTTGTGCGATGGCGGTGGCGCAAAGGGTCGCAGAGGCTATCGCACATGCGATGCGGAAGGAATGAAGCCGGGGAGTGCGATTGTCGGAACTCATAATAACCTCCGAAGAATTTAAAAAACTCAGGTTACTTTTTAACAGTTTATGTTAAATTGACTTTGCCGGCAAGTAATCACAGCATGCTGCAACCGTAACCCCGCGCATCGGGCTGAATCGTGTTGAAACGAGCTGGTGATACGTATGTTCAAAATCTCGAAGGTGATCTTTAGGTCGCTCCTTTCCTCTAGGTCGCTCCGTGTTGCCGTTGCTGCGTTGATGGTTCTTTGTGCTTTGCCAGTCTTCAGGAGTGCGGCTGGCATCGACGGACGGGTTGAATACCTCGAGTCGGGAATAACCCGCGTTGAGCAGGTATTGTCAGCATCCTATGCGGACGCGCTTGTGAATGCGGGAGAGGAGGGCGTCTATACCTCTTCATCAAGCATGCCTGCACTTCTGTACCCTCTTGACACGGGGCGACTTATCTTGGCGCCGCTCTCTCCTCTGCTTCCGTTTCTGCAGATATCGGACGGAGGGTACTCCTTTTATGACGGATCGAAGGAATACTTGCTATGGGTCGCAACGGCCGTTGCCGTCTCGTTCCTTGCCGCGCGCCTTAACAAACGTGGAAAGCTCATCATCCAGGCACCGATGGGTGAGCCGGGTAGGCTTGTTGCATCGAGCGTATGGGCGAGTGCTTTTGCAATGCTTGCCGTCTTTGCCATCAATCTTCCAGGGATAATCGCCGCGCTCGTGAAGAATGGCCCGGGCTCGCCGTTCTATCCGATAGGCTACATTCAATTTGCGACTCCGGTTATCAAACCGGCTTGGCTGGTGTTCGCGCAGACGACCATCTTGCAATTCTTGATGGCGGCGTTCATTTCGCTCGTCGTTCACCTTGCCGTGAAGATTGCCAATAGCCCTGCGCTTGGAATCGTGTTCGTATGTGCCCTGATGGGGGTGACGATGGTTCCCGGGTATTACGGAAGATCCATGGCTTTACGTGAATTCGCCCTGTTAAATCCCCTTACGTATGCAAACACCGAGTTGACCGTAGGCGCCTATAGCCCGTACCCAACAACACAGTTAGTGAATCTGCCCGGACTTTGCTTCGAGCGTGGGGCAATTACCCTCGTATGCGCCATCGCGATCGAGGTGCTGGCAATCTTCTTGCTCTGCGTTGCTGGAAAGAGCGGCTGCGCGCGTCCGATGTTCCCGACTGGTCTTGACAGGGGTGCCTTCATCGCCTCGCAAACGACAACTCGTTCGGGCCCTTATACCGCCGCCGTTGCATACGTAAGAGCGATGGGAAAGCTGCTCCTGCATTCTCCCGTCCTCGCCGTATGCGCGGTTGCAATGTCGACGGCGATGCTGGTCCCGGCTCTGGTTGAGATGTTTCCCGACACCGATGGCGTTTCCGCTGGTCGGTATAGGGATGGCGAGCTTCGTTCAATAGATCGGTATCTAGAGCGCGACGCTGCGAATATGGACGCCGAGGGCAAAACGGCCCTGGAAAACATGCGAGATGCTCTTTCGGGTTTCGTGTATGCACCTACGCCTGCGGAGGGGTTTCGAAGCCTTGCGACATACGAGCGCGCTCGAGGCGAGCTGAGCGCGGCAGATGCGACCCTCCTGCAATCGATTGGAATCGAGCCAGAGACTCCTTCTCGTGCGGAGGCGCGCGCCCTTCTGCTCGAGTCGATCGCAAGCTTGCCGGACCCCAAGGTTTACGAATTGAGTACGAAGATGCCCCCGTTAATCCTTCTTTCGTATCTCCAGGCAGCGCTTCCTTCCTTGTTTTGGCTGTTGCCCGTGGTTGTCACATCGCTTGCGTGCACCTACCTGCGGTGCCGTTCCCTTCTGGTTTTCCAAGTCCCCGCAACAGCGCATGTGCGTTTTCTGACGGCTGTTGCGCTGTCTCTCCTGCTTGGCCTGGCGCTGCTTTTGGTGTCGATGGTTCCCGCTGCGGTTGTGTCCTTGATTAAGAACGGTGCGGGTGGATCGGAGTATCCCGTCGCTCTCATTCGGGCGGGAGCTTCGACAACGTCCATGGTGGGGGAGGCGGTGTTGTGCAGTATTCCGTTGCTGGTCATGGCATACGGCGTGATTTCCGTCGTCGCTGCGTTGACAGCAGCGATTAGCCGCAACCCCGTTGTCACCGGGGTGGTTTGCGCGGTTCTCCTGGTGTTGGGTTCGTTGAGCGCTCATGTTGAAAGCGCGGGCATGGGCGTCGCGCTGCTGGCTCCATTCGCCTCGTTTGATCCCGCTTCCCAGGTGGGGACGATTGGGTTCCTTGGGCGAGGGACGAACGCGATGCCTTTTGGAGAGGTCGTCGGCGCATCGGGCGCTCTGCTGGTGGTTTTGGGCGCCGTATCTCCGTTGATGGTGCGCCTGAGTGTTCCAAAGATCGAAAGGGGATGATCTCGATGATTGGCCTTCAAACGCTGACGATCTCTTATGGAAAGAAGGTGCTCGTAGATTCGGTGGACGCTGAGTTTGCCCCGGGTACGGTCTACGGTCTCGTCGCTCCGAACGGGCATGGAAAGACGACGTTGCTGCGTGCGATGGCAGGTTTGCCGGGTCCTCGCGTGGACGGGAGCATCGTTCTGGATGAGGTGCAGGGTACGGGTGCGAGAGAGGTCCGTTCTATGATCTTCTATGCACCTGGTGAGGGGACGCTGCTGTATCCCGGATTGCGTGCGGAAGATCACCTCAAGATGGTTTGCGATATGTGGCCGCATGCTCGCGATATCGAAGAGATAGTGGAACAAACGCAGATAGGCGAGTTCGCGAAGATGAGGATCCGCACTCTGAGCCAGGGCATGAAGCAGCAGCTTACCCTGGCGATTGCGTATGCGACGGGTGCGCGGTACCTTCTATTAGATGAGCCCATGAACGCGCTCGACCCCAGCAGGGTGGGCTTGCATTCAGAGATCCTCAGGAAGCTGGCCGATTCTGGTACGTGCATCATCATGTCATCCCACATCTTGGATTCGGTCGATAGGCTGTGCGATGAGATTCTGTTTTTGAAGGATGGGAGGCTCATTAGAAGCATTCCGCAAGATGATGCTGCGCCGAAGTCTCCTGGATCCCATTTCGCAAAGCCTGCCGGACGCGCCGAGGGTGCGCTAAGCACGTATCGGCGACTCTACGAAAAAGGCGGGTAGAAATGCAAGTTAAAAATCTATGTGGTCAATGTGATGCCGTTGAACCCGCGTATCGATACCGCTCAGCCATTCGCCTCGCCCCCGTCGCACGTATCTCCATTCGGTCTGTCATCATTAATCTAACGATGCTTTGAGGAACGTAGGTGCTTCTAAATGTACTGTCGACTTCTTCTCAAACTAATCCTAAGAGACAGGGCCGTATGGATTTCCACGCTCGCTCTCGCTGCAGCCTTCTCCATCCCCATCGCGTTCAATTCACCCATCTACGGGCCCTTCTTTATGAAGCAGGGCATGCAGGGCTTTGTCGACGCATTCAATACGCGCG
>CABRID010000090.1 GCA_902470895.1 uncultured Collinsella sp. | reverse complement strand
GGACTTGCAGCGACGGACCTCAGGACACTCTTACACCATGTCTGCGCGCGCGACCTCTGCGGGACTCAACGTTGCAGAATACTCTCAAAAATGTACGTCGCTAGCGGGGGGACCCGACCAGATCGGCTAGATGCCCGCAAGCTTGCAGTAACGATCGACGTTGCTGGCAAACACCATCTCCACGGCGCCCTTTTGCACGGACTCGACCGGCACCTTGCCCCACAGCAGGTACTCGCCCAAAGTCTTAGCGCCACGGTAGGCCAAACTCACCGGGTCCTTGTAGACGATATTGGTAAAGATGCCCCGACGCAGAGCAAGCGCGCTCTCGGGGAACAGGTCGTTGCCGATCACCATGACCTCGCCCGCCTTGCCTGCCGAAACGAGCGCATCGGCAACCAGCTCGGAGCCCACAGCGAACACGCTGCAAATCAACTCGGGGGCCTCCGGTCCATTGAGACGATTTTTGAGCTCGCGCTCGAGCTGCTTGACCTGAGCATGCGCTCCCGTCAGGTCCTCAACCTGCCAGGGAACGTTGTGCTCGCGCAGGTACGTATGGAAGGCACGGGCGGTCAGATAGTGCGAATCGGTATAAGGGTCGCCCGCCAAGAGCAGCACGCGGGCATCGGCGCCGGCGGCATGCACCAGGTTGGCCGCTTGCTCGGCCATCAAGCTTCCTGCCGTGGAATAATCGGCCAAGCTGGCGCCCAGGCGATCGAGGTGCGGACGGTCACCATCAACAAGTTCAATCGCCACGCCCGCCTCGGCAATCTGCTCCAGCAGATGGGTCGCACGGTCGTCACCCGGAACGTAGGCAAGCAGGCCGTCGATCCTCTCGCCCACCTGTAGGCGCTCATCGATTTGTTCGAGCGCATCGGCATAACCGCCCACGCCAAACTCGACACGCTCGACACTAATGCCCTGGTCGATGACCTCCTGCTCAAAGCGGTTGCAGCCTTCCCACAGGTAACGATAGAAGTAAGCGCCCTCGCGCGATGCGCACGGCAGGCAAAACACCAGGTTGATGTCCTTGCGACGAAGGCTCGAGGCACTCGTGTTGCGGTGATAGCCCATCTCCTCGGCCTTGGCGTTAACCTTTGCGCGCACGGACTCGCTCACGCCGGCCTTGCCCGTCAGGGCTTTATGCACGGTATTGATGGAAACGCCAAGCTCGGCGGCTATGTCCTTCATGGTTACGCGAGCGCTCATAGAGTTACTCCGGTATTGATAAGTTGCTTATAGACAATACGGTTAACGATACCCCAAAATCACCCGTTTACTCCCCGTACCTACCCCCAAATGCGAAAAACGCCCCGTGAACGGATGCTCACGGGGCGTTTGAGACTGGGTTTGTTACTGAATGCCGCGACCCAGGTCCTCGGCAATCTTATCCACGCCTTTGAGCGCGGCGCAGGTCTTTTTGTTGGAGCAATGCCCCGTGCAAACGCCGCCCTGGGCGCAGTCGGCGCAAGTGCCCTTACGGTAGATGCGCACGCACACAGCGACAAACGCAACGCCGATCACAGCCAGAACGACAATATCGATAGGTGCCATAGCAAGCCTCCTCTAGTTAACCACCACTTACTTTACACCATCCCCCACCTGCCAAAAAGGGACAGGTTTATTTTGGTCGGTTTTATCTGCGGAAACGCCACATCTCCCCAGCCGCAACATAAATTGGTGCAAAGTAACCTGTCCCCCTTGCACCAAAAAGCCCGGGTATCGCGGGGATACCCGGGCTCGTGGAAAGGGGCTTATTCCCAGTTGGACTTAGGCGGAAACAGCGGCGGAGGCGGTGTTGGTCTCGTCCTCATCGGTCCAAACATGCTTGGGCATGGGACGGAAGATCTGGAAGAGCATCGCAACCAGCAGCACGATGGCGACAACCGTCCAGATACCAAACTGACCCAGGACAAACAGGTTGTAGAACTGGTTGATGAACAGGCCGATCACCCAAGCGAAGGCGCACTCGTAGCCGATGGCAATCGCGGTCCACTTGCCAGAGTCCATCTGGTTGCGGATGGTGCCAATGGCGGCAAAGCACGGAGCGCACAGCAGGTTGAAGGCGCCGAAGGCCACGCAAGCGCCCATGGTGGGGAACATGCCGGCAAACGCGGTCCACAGGCTCGGGTCGGTCTCGCCCGCGTCGGCGACGGACAGCAGCGAGCCGGCGGTGGCGACGACGTTCTCCTTGGCGACGAGGCCAGAGACGGTCAGTGCGGTTGCCTGCCAGGTGCTAAAGCCGAGCGGGGCGAAGATCCAAGCGACCAGGTTGCCCAGCATGGCGAGCACGGAGTAGTCCATGAACTCCTCGGGGATGCCGTCCATCGCAGGCAGGAAGCCAAAGGAACCGTTGTAGCTACCAAAGTTGGACAGGAACCAAACCACGACAGTGGACGCGAAGATGACCGTGCCGGCCTTCTTGATAAAGGCCCAGCAGCGCTCCCACACGTGCAGCGCCCAAGAGCGGATCGCCGGGAAGTGGTAGGCGGGAAGCTCCATAACGAACGGCGTCGGGCGACCGGCGAAGAGCTTGGTCTTCTTGAGCATCAGACCCGAGCCGATGACGGCAAAGACACCCAAGAAGTAGAAGAGCGGGCTGATCCACGCGGCGGTGGTGGAAGAATCGCCGATGATGGAACCCATGAGCAGGGCGATGATCGGCAGCTTAGCGCCACAGGGGATGAACGTGGTGGTCATGACCGTCATGCGGCGGTCCTTCTCGTTCTCGATGGTCTTGGTAGCCATGACGCCGGGGACACCGCAGCCCGAGGACACAAGCATGGGGATAAAGGACTTACCGGACAGGCCAAAGCGGCGGAACACGCGGTCCATGATGAAGGCGACGCGGGCCATGTAGCCGCAGTCCTCCAGGAAGGACAGCATCACAAAGAGCAGGAACATCTGCGGCACGAAGCCGAAGATGGCGCCCAGGCCGCCGACGATACCGTCACAGACGAGCGAATCGACCAGACCACCGTCCTCGGTGCCACCCGCCACAAGGGCATCGTGCACCATGGTGGTAATGCCGGGAACATAGGGGCCATACTGAGCCGGATCGACCGAATCAGCGTTGTCACCCGCGGCCTCGACGGCAGCGTCGTAGGCATCGCGGCCCTGACCGAGCACATACCAGCCGTCGGTACCGAAGAGCTGGTCGTTGGTGAAGTCGGTCACCGTGCCGCCCAGGGTGGAAACGGCAATGTAGTACACGCAGAACATGATGACCACAAAGATCGGCAGACCCAGGATACGGTTGGTAACCACGCGGTCGATCTTCTCGGAGGTGCTCATCTTGGCCGGAGCCTTGGTGAGGCACTCGTCAATGATGTGCGCGATGACGCCATAGCGCTCACCGGTGATGATGGACTCGGCGTCGTCGTCGCAATCCTGCTCGCACTGGGCGACCAGTTGCTCAACGCGAGCGGCCTTCTCCTTGGTGAGGTTGATGAGCTTGCAGGCGTCCGCATCACGCTCAAACAGCTTGACAGCGTAGTAGCGACGCTTGTTGGCGGGAACGCTCGCCGGCAGGTTGTTTTCGATGTGGCCCAGAACGTCCTCGATGGAGGAATCGAACTTGTGCTCCGGCACCTGGCCCTTGGAAGCAGCGGACTTCTTGACCTGCTCGAAGAGCTCCTTGATGCCCTTGTTCTTAAGAGCGGAGATCATCATAACCGGGCAGCCGAGCTTCTTGGAAAGCTTGTCGGTGTCGATCTTGTCGCCGTTCTTCTCGACCAGGTCGGCCATGTTGAGGGCAACGACCACGGGCAGGCCGGTCTCGATGACCTGAAGTGCCAGGTACAGGTTGCGCTCCAAGTTGGTGGCATCGACCACCTGAACGACGACATCGGGCTCGCCGCTCATGAGGTAATCGCGCGAGCATTGCTCCTCGGGGCTGTAGGGGGAAAGCGAGTAGATGCCAGGGAGGTCCGTGATGGTAACGTTCTTGTCGCTTAGGAGCTTGGCTTCCTTTTTCTCAACCGTGACGCCGGGCCAGTTGCCAACGTAGCCGTTGGCGCCGGTAATCAGGTTGAAAAGCGTGGTCTTGCCGCAGTTGGGGTTACCCGCCAGCGCGACATGGATCTGAGAATCCGCCATTCAATCCTTCTTCCTTGTGTGCCTGCGCTGCTTTCTCCGCGCAGGCTGGATAATGTGCTTCAAAGATGCTGCATTAAGTTAGAAAAACCTAACTTTATCTGCAGAAATATGCGCCGCGAGTCCTTACTGAACCTCGACGACGGCGGCCTCCTCCTTGCGGATGGAAAGCTCGTAGCCGCGCACGTTGATCTCGACCGGATCACCGAGCGGTGCAACCTTCACGACCTTGAACGAAGTGCCCTTGATGAGCCCCAGGTCCATAAGGTGGCGGCGAAGCGCACCCTCACCGTGAAGCTTGACGATGGTGGAGCTCTCGCCCACCTTAACGTCACCCAACGTCTTCATCCTCTTGTCCCCCTTTCGGTTTTTATGAAATGCTGCAGACTAACCGACGGTCATGATGTGCATGGCAACCTTGGAATCGATACCAAAGCGTGCGCCCAGCACCGTAACGATGATATTGGCGCCGCTCGAGCTCACCACGTGGATTTCGCTGCCCTCGACAAAGCCGAGGTCCTTGAGGTGGTGCTTCATGTCCTCATTGCCCTTTACACGAGACACGCGCACGGTTTCGCCCGCTTTTACCATCGAAAGCGGCATTGCCGGCATCTGCGGTCCGCAAGACATGAGTGGCTCCTAACGTCAGTTCGTCCTTCACATCGACATGGTAAAAGTTAGCCACATCTATGTTCGCTTTAGTAAACTAACACGTGGTTAACTTTTTGGAAAGGGTCCCCATTCAGATTTCGAAAAAGTTTCCTATACGAAACAAAAGGGCGCGGCAAAGGACCATCCTTTACCACGCCCTGTCATGCTTAAAGCGAGAGATTTCTGATCGATGTGACACAGGAGGCCTCATCTACGCCCGAAACGCGGAACACGACGTCTTCGCCACATTCGCCGCAGAGTGCCATGAGCCCTATAACGTCGCGGCCATCGGTGTAGCGGTCACCAATCGAAACCGACACGTCACTACGGTGCTTGGCAATGATGTCATAGAGCAGCGCAACCGGGCGGGCATGTAATCCCAACGGATCTTTAATCGTCTTTGTAAACTCGACCATGTCCCCTCCCGCGACATCGCACATCGGCCGGCAAAACCCAGCCACGTGGTAGTTATTGTAGCGTTAGATGCTTGTTGAGGGCGGGACGGAAATCGCATCCCATTTCGAGCGTCAATGATGGGACACAGTTTCCGCCAGAAGGCTCAACCGGAAAGTGCGACCCGTTATTTGGCTGGATTCTGGGACGCAATTTCCCAAAGGGGCCTGTTTGGGAAACTGCGACCCGTTTTGGACGCAAATTCTGGGACGCAGTTTCCGCGACGCCCAGTCAACCTATGCCCTCGCAACGCCCGCGCATAAAAAACGAGGGAAGGCACGCGTCCTTCCCTCGTTACAGGCAATATGTAGCCGCTTGCCTACATCAGGCGCAGACTGACGTCCTTGAGCTGGGCGCCGGAAACGGCACTCGGAGCGCCCGACATAAGGTCGGAGCCGCTGGCCGTCTTGGGGAACGCCATGACGTCGCGGATGGAGTCGGAACCGGTGAGCAGCATGCACACGCGGTCCAGACCCAGAGCGAAACCGCCCATCGGGGGCGCACCAAACTTGAGGGCCTCCATGAGGAAGCCGAACTGCGACTCGGCACGCTCCTCGGTAAAGCCCAGGAGCTTGAGCATGGACATCTGCATCTCGGCGTTGTGGATACGCATACCGCCGCCGCCGGCCTCAAAGCCGTCCATGACAAAGTCATAGGTGCACGAACCGGCCGCCAAAGGATCGGCCTCGATCTTGGCGATTTCGGTCTCGGTCGGCAGGGTAAAGGGCTGATGCTCGGCAGCATAGGCCTTGCGATCCTCATCCCAGTGGAACAGCGGGAAGTTGACGACCCAAAGGAAGTCGTGGCCCTCGCGCTTGATCTCGAGCGCATTGGCCATGTGGGAACGCATGCCGCCCAGGATCTCATCAGAGAGCAGGCGCGGGCCGGCGGCGAACATCACAAGGTCGCCGGGCTCAACGTCCATGCGCTCGCGCAGAGCGGCCATCTCCTCGTCCGAGAAGAACTTGACGATGGGGCTGTTGATGGAGCCGTCCTCGCGGAAGGCGATCCAGGCCAGGCCCTTGGCGCCAAACGTGGAAGCCACGCCGGCAAGCTTATCGATCTTGGCACGTGCCCAGGCACCGGCGCCCTTGGCGTTGATGGCCTTGACGACAGAGCCCTCCTCGTTTGCGGCAGTCGCAAAGACCTTGAACTTGGAGTTGGCAAAGATGTCGGTCAGGTCGACCAAGTGCATGCCATAGCGGGTATCGGGCTTGTCGGAGCCATAGGTGTCCATGGCCTCCCAGTAGTTCATGCGGCGCAGCGGCGTGGGCATCTCGACACCCATGCGACCGAAGGCATCGGCAAGGACCTCTTCGAGCGCGCTCATGACATCGTTCTGGTCCACGAAGGACATCTCGATATCGACCTGGGTGAACTCGGGCTGACGGTCGGCACGCAGGTCCTCGTCGCGGAAGCACTTGGCAACCTGATAGTAGCGCTCGACGCCACCGACCATAAGCAGCTGCTTCAGGAGCTGCGGGGACTGCGGCAGGGCGTAGAAGTTGCCCGGCTGAATACGGCTGGGAACGATGAAGTCGCGGGCGCCCTCGGGCGTGGACTTAAACAGGGAGGGCGTCTCGACCTCCATGAACTCACGGTTGTGCAGCGCCTCGCGAATGGCAAAGGTAAAGTCGGAGCGCAGCTTGAGGTTGGCCATCATCTCGGGACGGCGGAGGTCCAGATAGCGATAGCGCAGGCGGGTGTCCTCGCTCGTCTCGATGCCGTCCTCGATCTGGAACGGCGGGGTGACGGACGTGTTGAGCACTTCGGCGTGGTCGGTCAGGACCTCGATCTCGCCGGTCGCGAGCTTGGTGTTGGTGGTCTCCTCGCCACGGGCGCGCACGACGCCGTGGATCTTGATGGGCCACTCGGGACGCATGGTCTCGGCGATCTTAAAGGCATCGCCATCGGAGTGCTCGGGGTCGAAGGTGAGCTGCGTGATGCCCTCGCGGTCGCGAAGGTCGCAGAAGATAAGGCCGCCGTGGTCGCGGCGACGGCTCACCCAACCGGTGAGGGTGACCTCTTCGCCCACGTTCTCGAAGCGAAGCTCGCCGCAGGTACGGGTGTGCATGGAATGCTCATCGATGGGACGGGTCTGGCTCATACCAGTGATCCTCCTTTATGGATCTGTGCCGCCCCGTGTCGTTCCGGGCGGCGTCGTACAGATTTGCCCAGCCTGCGTAAACCGCGCAGCCGGACATGGCGTTCTATCTTATCGCACCCGCGTCGATGTACCACGAAAAAGTAGCTCTTGCCCAAAGACTTGACGGAGACGAAACAATTGACGCACCGTGGCCGCCGCCAAGGCGCGCGGCGTGCGACAATGTGCCCCAATACAACTGCACTCGGAAAGGCCCGTCATGACCGCACGCCTCATCGTTATGGATATCGACTCCACGCTCATCAACCAGGAAGTCATCGACCTGTTGGGCGAGGAGGCCGGCGTGGGCGAGCAAGTTGCACAGATCACCGAACGCGCCATGCGCGGCGAGCTGGACTTTAAGCAAGCGCTCGAGGAGCGCGTGGGGCTGCTCGCCGGCCTGGACGAGAGTGTGTTCGAGCGCACCTTTGAACGCGTGACATTTACCCCCGGCGCGCTGGAGCTTGTGCGCTCGGCACACAGCAAGGGCTGGAAGGTCGGCGTGGTAAGCGGCGGCTTCCACGAGATCGCTGACAAGATCGTGACCGCCGCGGGCATCGATTTTTGCCTGGCCAACCGCCTGGAGGTCGTGGATGGCAAGCTCACCGGTAAGTTGGCTGCCGACATTGTGACCAAGGAGTCCAAGCTCATCAAGCTGCTAGATTGGGCGGTTGAGTGCGGTGTCGACATGGCCCACACGGTCGCTATTGGCGACGGGGCAAACGACATCCCCATGATTCAGGCCGCGGGCGCGGGCATCGCGTTTTGCGCCAAGCCCAAGACGCGCGAAGCCGCCCCGTTTGCCATCGACGAACGCAACCTGATGCTCGCCATGGACATCATCCTGCGTGACTAATCGATCCGTCTAACAATTGAATCAATCCGTCCTATAG
>CABRID010000089.1 GCA_902470895.1 uncultured Collinsella sp. | reverse complement strand
AAACGCCAAGCTTATGGCCAAAGCGGGCGACGACCCCAAAAAACTCCGTAAGATTAAAAAGAAAAAGGCCCCCGAGGGCTTTGTCACCTGGAACAAGCAGACCTTTGTGCGCCTGATCGAGACGCAGCCCGAGACGCTCAAGCCGCGCCTGCGCATCACGCACTCCATGGTGATTAGCGTGGTCGAGCAGGGCGGCGATGCCCGAACCCGCGTACACGACCTCATCGAGACGAGCCTGCAGACTCCCGAGGAAAAGGCTAAGCTCGAGGTTCGCGCCGACGAAATCTTCGCCACGCTCATCGATTCCGGCGTCGTCGTTCGCACCGAGGTGCCGCCCGCGCCCGACGCCCCGACTGACGCCGCGCCGGACATCGACTATGCGCTGACGGTCGATCTGCCCGAGGACTTCGCGCTCGATCAGCCGCTCTCGCCGTTCTTGCTTGCCGCGTTGGAGCTGCTCGACCCCGAGAGTGAGACCTATACCATGGATCTGATCTCGATGGTCGAGGCAACGCTCGAGGATCCCAAACAGGTGCTGCGTGCACAGGAGCGCGCCGCGCGCGACCGCGCGATGGCAGAAATGAAGGCTGACGGCGTCGAATATGAGGAGCGCTTGGAGCGCATTCAAGACGTCACGTACGAAAAGCCGCTCGAGGATTTGCTCGACGCCGCTTTTGACAAGTACTGCCAGGAAGTGCCCTGGGCCAACGACTATCAGCTCTCTCCCAAGAGCGTTCTGCGCGATATGCTGGAAAGCACGAGCGATTTTAAGGGCTACATTCAAAAGCTCGGCATCGCCCGCTCCGAGGGCATTTTGCTGCGCTACCTGGCAGAAGCCTATCGTTCACTCGACCGCACCGTGCCCATCGAGAAGCGCGACGAGCGCCTGCGCGACATTATCTCGTGGCTGGGCTTTGTGGTGCGCTCGGTCGACTCGAGTCTGGTGGACGAGTGGGAGAACGCCGGCAACCCGGCAGCCCTCGACGCCGCGCCGCCGCAGGGCATCGACGAGGTCGTGGCGGACCGCCGCGGCTGCACGCTGTTGGTGCGCAACGCGCTCTTCCGCCGCGTGACCCTTGCCGCCCGCGAGCACGTGCGCGACCTGGGCGAGCTCGACGACGACTGGGGCATGAGCGAGATCCGCTGGCAAAAGGCGCTCGATGCCTACCATGATCAGCACGAGGAAATCCTCACCGACGGAGACGCCCGCAGCGCCGCGATGTTTTCCATCGATGAGTCCGACGAGAAGACGCTGCACGTATGGCACGTGCACCAGATTTTTGCCGACGAGGACGGCGACCACGATTTTGGCATCATGGGCGATGTCGATCTGGACGCCACACAAGACGGCGGCGAGGTCATTTTCAAAAACTACCGCGTCGGCTTTATCGAGGACCTGCTCGAGGACTAGCCGAACAGAATGGGACGAAACGAAGCGGGGCCGCTGGCAACATCGCCAGCGGCCCCGCTTTTGCACTATCCGCTATACCCTATTCGGCATCCTCGACCTCATACGAATCCGCCTCGGCTGGCGCATCGCTTGTCTCCGGCGCAGCCTCGCGCGCCTCGTCAAACGCCGCCTTCATGGTCTTGTTGCCCCACGTGAGCTTGCGAATGGTAAGATCGTCGGCCTTCTTGTTGGCTAGGCGCAGATTGTTCTCGGAGGACAGCAACGCCTCCTTGGTTTTCTGCAGATGGCTAATCGTCTTGTCGATCTCATCGATTGCCGTTTGGAACTTGCGGCTCGCGATCTCGTAGTTGCGGCCGAAATCGTTCTTGAACTTCTCCATCTTGGCTTCGAAGTTCGTGACATCGATATTCTGCTGCTTGTACTCCGCCAGCTCCTGCTTATAGCGAAGCGAACCCATGGCAGCATTGCGCAGCAGCGTAATGATGGGAATGAAGAACTGCGGGCGGATCACATACATCTTCTCGTAGCGATAGCTCACGTCTACGATTCCCGCGTTGTAAAGCTCGCTCTCGGGCTCGAGCAGCGTGCAGAGCACCGCATACTCGCAGCCTTTCTGGCGACGATCGTGATCGAGCTTCTTAAAGAAATCCTCGTTCTTGTGTTTGGTCGCGGTTTCGTCGTTCTCGTTTTTCATCTCGAACATAATCGAAATGACCTCGTTGCCGCTCGCATCGCACTCGCGGAAGATAAAGTCGCCCTTGGTGCCCTCGGACGCATCGTTATCTTTCTCGAAGTACGCGTTAGGAAACGCCGTCATACGCAGACGGTTAAACTCGGTCTCGCAGTGCTGTTCGAGCGACTCGCCCACCATCTTGGTGGACAGGCGGACCTTCATGTCCTTAAGGCGCTCGATCTCTTCATCCTTGTAGCGAATCAGGTCATCGCTCGCGCGCTTGGCCTGCGCAAGCGCAAGCTCGTGTGCTGCCTTAGCCTGCTCCTCGCGCGAATCGCGCACTGCCAACTCGCTCGTCAGTTTGGCACGCGCTTCATCGCGCTCTCGCTCCGCCGCGGCAACCGCCTCAGACAGGTTCATTTTTGCCATCAGCTCCTGCTCGCGCAGCTGCGCACGCAGACCCTCGGCCTCCTGCTCAGACTGAGCCTTTGCGGCAGAAAACTTCTCCTGCACCTTCGCTTGATAGTCAGCAAGCGTGCGCTCGGCCTCGTTGCGAGCGGCATCGAGCTCACGCTGCGACTCGGCCGCGGCAGCGGCAAGCGCCATCTCCCGTGCCTTGTCCGCCGCGGCAAGTCTGGCCTGCAGCTCGGCAATCTGAGCATCACGTGCGGCTAAATCGTTTTGAGCAGCATTGCGCGCCGAAGCCTCGGCAAGCTTGGCTTCATCATCTTTGCGCCCCAGCTGCGCACGCAAGTTGTCGATTTCGCGCTGGAGCTCGGCGTTCTCCTTCTGAGCGTCGGCACGGGCCTCAACCGCCGCGCGCTGGCTTGCACTCTCGCGCTCTGCGGCAGCGCCCTCGAGCTTGGCACGCAATTCGGCAAGCTCGGCATCACGCTTGGCAACCTCTTGTGCCAGCTCCTGAGCCGCGGCGTTTTTCTGCTCGGCAAGTTGAGCGCTACGCTGAGACTCCACCTCCTGCAGGGCGGCCGTCGAACGAGAGCGCTCAAGCTCCAACGCCTGCTCCCCCTCACGCTGGACGGCCTTTACACGCTCATCAAGATCGCGCGAGAACTCGGCATCGCGCACCTGCTTGACGATATCCGCATAACCGGACGCATCGACCTTAAAAACTTCGCCGCAATGCGGGCACTTGATCTCGTTCATAGCAGCTCCTCGATGGACGCAAATTTCAACCTTCTACACTCTACCGCGCCGCACGGACAAAAAAGGCGCCGCTGCCATAATGGCAACGGCGCCAGAGCCACCACAAAGGTGCCTGTCCCCTTTGTGGTGGCTCTGGCGCCCTATAACCCAAAGAAGCTAAGAATCTGATCACGGCTTACGGGCTTGTACTCGTTGGCATCGAGACCGACATCGTAGCGAAAGATAGGGCGCTCGCGATCGCGGTTGCGCACGTTGGTGCGGTCTCCCCTGCTGTGGATATGCCCGTGCAGCATGACGGCGCCACGCGCCTTGCCGTTCCAGCTGAGCATGGGGTAATGGCTCAACACCAGGCGATGGCCCTTGGCATAGCCGGGAGCAATCTCCAGGTAATCGCGCACGTCTTCCCAAATCTGCGGTACGTCGGGATCTTCCCAGTCGCCGTCATGGTTACCACGGATGAGCGTCACGTTCTGACATTCGATACGCTCGCGCAGACGCACCGCCTCCGCCAGGGGCAAACGATAGGTAAAGTCTCCCAAGATATAGAGACGGTCGTCCGCCGCCACGCACTCATTGACGGCATCGATGACCTTGCGATTCATCTCCTCGACCGAGCCAAACGGCCGATTCATGTCGTGCAAGATATTCGTATCGCCCAGGTGCAGGTCGGCGGTAAACCACATCATCGTCTCTGTCCTCATTTCGCAACGTGTTCAACTCGTGCCAAGTATACAGACGCAGCGATGTGGCGGTTATCCAAAAAGCCCGCCGAACAGTCCGCGGCGGCGCTTGTCTTGCTTTTTCGAAGCGTCACTCTGAGTTTTCTTGTCCTGCCGCTTTTTACGATCCTGCTCCAACTCATCGTCATCGAGTAGCATATCCCACTCAAACGGATCGTCTGTCAGATCGAGCAGGTCGTCGTCATCATCAAACATGGCCGCCTCCATTGCCGACTAGCGAGCATCCACCACATAGAGCCCAACGCGCACCTGATGCCACGGGCTGCGCTCGGGGGCAACCTGTTGCACGCGGGCCTCAAATACGTCCTCATGGCCGTAATACATCATCAAGGACAGCGGGCCGACCTCGTTTCCCGGAACATAGCCAAGTTTGGTCTTGCCGTAATAGATCGCAACCGCCTCGGGATCATGGGGATTATCGTGCTCGGCACACAGCGTCAGTTTATCGCCCGCTTTAAGATCGCCTAGGACCAAAGCACCGTCGGCATATTGAAATCCTGCGATATGAAACGACAGAAGAACACGTGAAGGCTCGTACATGGCAACTCCTCTAACGGCCGGATAAACCAGCGTTTGACCTTATCGAGAAGTCTACGGGCCCGTGCGGACATAAATTCATCCTTATCTGATTCTAATGCACAAACATGCGCACGAATTTGTGCTTCCAGCTTGCATAAGGGGCATAGCGGAATGGCACGTCCAACCACGTTGCCTTGTTCACGATGCTCTTCTTGTGGCTAAACGTATCGAAGCTCTCACGTCCATGGTACTGTCCCATACCGCTCGCCCCCATGCCGCCAAAGCCCATATGGCTCGTGGCCAAATGCATAATGGTGTCATTAACACAGCCACCACCAAAGGGCACGTAACGCACAAAGCGCTGCTGAACTGCGCGATCCTGACTAAAGATATACAGGGCCAGCGGCGTCGGACGATCCGTAATAAACGCTTCAGCCTCGTCTAGGCTCTCAAACGTCAGCACCGGCAAGATGGGACCGAAGATCTCCTCCTGCATCACGGCGTCATCGGGGGTCGCGCCGTCCAAAATCGTCGGCTCGATCTTGAGCGAAGTCTCGCGCGCGGTACCTCCAAGCACGACCTTATCGGGATCGATCAGCCCGCGCACGCGCGCAAAATGCTTGGCGTTGACGATATGCCCGTAATCCTCGTTATCGAGCGGGTGCTCGCCAAACATGCGACGGACCTCCTCCTTGATGAGGCCCAGTAGTTCATCGTGCACGCGCGTATCGACCAGCAGGTAGTCGGGCGCCACGCAGGTCTGCCCCACGTTGAGCCATTTACCAAAGGCGATACGCCGTGCCGCGACCTTCAAGTTTGCCGTCGCATCCACGATGCAGGGGCTCTTTCCGCCCAGCTCAAGCGTCACGGGCGTAAGGTTTTTGCTTGCGCGCTCCATGACGAGCTTGCCGACCGGAACGCTACCGGTAAAGAAAATCTTGTCCCAGCACTCATCGAGCAACGCTTCGTTCTCGACGCGCCCGCCCTCGACAACCGTCACCAGGCGCGGATCAAATGCCTCTTCACAGATTTGCCTGAGCACCGCGCTCGATGCCGGAGCATAGGCGCTCGGCTTGATGACCACAGTATTGCCCGCGGCAAGGGCGCCGGCGAGCGGCTCGAGTGTTAGCAAAAACGGGTAGTTCCACGGAGCCATAATGAGCGTGACGCCATAGGGCACGGCTTGCGTTTTGCACACACTCACGGCGTTGGAAAGGTCACACGGACGCAGGCGCGGACGACTCCATCGAGCCACGTGAGCGATCTGATGACGAATCTCGGAAAGCGACGTGCCGATCTCGCACATATATGCCTCGTCATGCGACTTTCCCAAATCGGTCTTGAGCGCATGGGCAATATCGGCCTCGTGCGCCCGTACCGTATCGCGTAAACTCACGAGCGCACGACGCCGAGCATCGACATCAAACGTGGCATGCGTCTTAAAGTAGGCGCGCTGGTCGCCGATGATGCGCGCAATTTCCTCGGTGTTCATGGACCCTCCTAGTTCTCGTCCTCAAACATACCACCCGCAACGACCTCGTACATACGCTCGAGCTCCAAACGGTCCATTAAAAGTGGAACGGGGTATAGCGGATTGGCCTCGGCATCGGCATGGGCCGCCATTTGCGGAATATCGGAGCGGCGAATACCCGAGACATATTTGGGGATTCCCAGGGCCTCGTTCATGCGGTCGACCCAATCGATAAAGGCCTCGGCCGCAAGACTGTCCTGCGCGGTAGCCGGCGCAATGCCCGCCATGCGAGCAAGATCGGCAAGCTTGGGGGCGGCGGCGTCACCATAAGCGCGAAGCATGTGCGGCAGGATGATAGCGTTGGCCAAACCGTGCGGAATTCCGTATCGGCCGCCCAGACTGTGCGCGATGGCATGCACATATCCGACATAGGAGCGGGTAAACGCAACGCCCGCCTTATACGCCGCCGAAAGCATATTGCGACGCGCACGCATGTCGTCGCCATGCTCATAGGCCTCGAGCAAATTGTCGTGGATGAGCTGCACCGCCTGTCGCGCCATCTTGCGCGTATAGGGCGTGGTGCTTCGCCCGATAAACGCCTCGACGGCATGCGTCAGGGCGTCCATGCCCGTCTGCCCCGTAATGGAGGCGGGCAGACCGCGCGTAAACTCGGGGTCGTGCGCCGCAAAGCGCGGGATAAGCACAAAGTCGTTAATGGGATACTTGTAGTGCGTCTCGTCATCGGTAATTACCGCCGCAAGCGTGACCTCGCTTCCCGTGCCCGCCGTGGTGGGAACGGCGATGAGCAGCGGCAGACGACGATGAATCCGCAGCAGCCCGCGCATCTTGTTGATGGGCTTGCTTGGCTGCGCAATGCGTGCGCCCACGCCCTTGGCGCAGTCCATGGCTGATCCTCCGCCAAAACCGATAATGGCCTGGCAGGCGCGCTCTCGATACAGGGACGCCGCCTCCTCCACATTCGAGACCGTGGGGTTCGCACGCGTTTCGGCATAGACCGTAACGCCAATCCCCTGAGCCGTAAGCGCACGCTCGAGTGATGCCGTGAGTCCCAAACGTGCAATGCCAGGGTCTGTCACGATAAGGACCTTCTGGATCGAGCGCTTTTGAAGCACCGCGGGCACATCCTCGGCATGCTCCAGAATGCGCGGCTCGGTATAGGGCAGGATCGGCAATGCAATGCGAAAAACCGTCTGATATGTTCGGCACCAGGCACGACGGGCTAGATGCATAAAGGAAACTCTTTCATTTGTTGATAGGTCAACATTTGCTCGCCCGATTGTACTCAGCAAAAATCGCAGACGGCCTCCCAATCGTTAATCAATCAACATCTTCATATCTCGAAATTGTTTTATTAAAAATCATTCCTAATAGGCTTCACATTTGGTTGCATTTATGGATAATAGAACTCGTCAAGACGCACGTCCGGAGAGGGCCCTTACGGGACCGGACGAGCGCACAATCGCCATCGATCGAAAGGATCGAATCATGAAGTTTGTTTGCCCCGTTTGCGGTTATGTGGAAGAGTTCGACGGCGACCAGCTGCCCGAGGACTTCAAGTGCCCCCAGTGCGGCGTTCCCGGTTCTCGTTTCCTGAAGCAGGAGGAGGGCCAGCTCGAGTGGGCTGCCGAGCACGTCGTGGGCGTCGCCAAGATGGAGGGCGTCTCCGAGGACATCGTTGCCGACCTGCGCGCCAACTTTGAGGGCGAGTGCTCCGAGGTCGGTATGTACCTGGCCATGGCTCGCGTCGCCCATCGCGAGGGTTATCCCGAGATCGGCCTGTACTGGGAGAAGGCTGCCCACGAGGAGGCCGAGCACGCCGCCAAGTTCGCTGAGCTCCTGGGCGAGGTCGTGACCGACTCCACCAAGAAGAACCTCGAGATGCGCGTTGAGGCCGAGAACGGCGCCACCGCCGGAAAGACTGATCTTGCCAAGCGCGCCAAGGCCGCTGGCCTCGATGCCATCCACGATACCGTGCACGAGATGGCTCGCGACGAGGCTCGTCACGGCAAGGCTTTCGCCGGCCTGCTCAAGCGCTACTTTGGCTAAGCCAACCGCTTGAAACATAACCTCTAGCTCGATGAGGCCCGGACCGTATTGGTTCGGGCCTTTTTGTGTCTCGAGGACTCGTTAACGCCCTGAAATAGAGCTATCTTCGGCATCGGTCTCTCGTCAAAAACTAAGTGAGTAGACTTTTCGAAACTTGCCGAGCGGTCGCGCGCGCAGACATGGTGTAAGAGTGTCCTGAGGTCCGTCGCTGCAAGTC
>CABRID010000088.1 GCA_902470895.1 uncultured Collinsella sp. | reverse complement strand
GGCTCGGAGATGTGTATAAGAGACAGTTTATAAATATGCAGGTCAGCGAGGTGCTAGCGATGTGCTAGCGGATGCGCCGCCAGATAGACCTCGGTCAGTTGCGTTCGGTCGACATGCGTGTAGACCTGCGTGGTCGAAATATCGGCATGGCCCAAAATCTCCTGCAGCACACGCAGGTCGGCACCGCCCGCGAGCATGTGGGTAGCAAAGGAGTGGCGCAAGGTATGGGGATGGAGCCCCACCAGCCCCACCTGACGCCCATACCGCTCGCATATCGCATGCACGGCCTGGCGCGACAGACGGCGGCCGTTCTTATTTAAAAAGACCGCCGAGGTCTCGGTTCCGCGCGCATGGGCCGCCAAGCGAGAACGCCCCTCAGTTACATAGAGCGTCAGAGCTCGCGCCGCGCTTCCCACCAGCGGTGACAGGCGTTCCTTTGAGCCCTTACCGCGAACGAGCACAAAGCCATCGTCGATATGGATATCGCCCACATCGAGCCCCACCAACTCGCTCACACGTAAACCGCATCCGTAGAGCACTTCCAAGATGGCATGGTCGCGCAAGCCCATCTCGCCCTCGGGGAAGTCTTGATCGAGCAGCGCCGAGACATCCTCCACCGATAGATACTCCGGCAAACGCTCAGCCTTTTTAGGCAGGCGCAATGCCGTCGTTGGATTTTGGGCCACAGCCCCATCGCGCACCAAAAAGGCATGCAGGCCCTTCACGGCCGCAAGCGCACGCTCCACCGAGGCATCGGAATAGCCCCCATCGCGACGGTCGGCGACAAAGCCCTCCACGACCCGACGGGTCACCTCTTCAAAAGACACAATACCCGCCCGCTCCAGATAGGCGCAGTACGTCGTCAGGTCACGACGATAGGCCGCAATCGTGTTGCGCGCCAAACCCCGCTCGACCGCGAGGTAATCGAGATACTCCCCCGCCGCCACGGCGAGCGACGAGGGAGTAGCTTCGGTATGTTCCTTATTCGCCGGCACCCTTAGTCCGTAGCGAGGTTCATGGGCGTCACCTGCAGACGGTCGACACCCTCGTGCTGGCCGATCGAAGCGCGCACGAACTCGCGGAACAGCGGCTGCGGGTTGGTCGGGCGGCTCTTGAACTCGGGATGAGCCTGGGTTGCCACATACCACGGATGCACGTCGCGCGGCAGCTCGACCATCTCGACCAGGCGCTCGTCGGGCGACAGACCCGAGATAACCAAACCGGCGTCCTCGAGCTGGTCACGGAAGGCGTTGTTGAACTCAAAGCGGTGACGGTGACGCTCATAGACGAGCTCCTCGCCATATGCCTCGCGAGCAAGGGTATCGGCGGCGAGCTTGCACGGATAGGCGCCCAGGCGCATGGTGCCGCCCTTCTCGGTCACGTCCTCCTGCGAGCTCATCAGATCGATGACGCTAAACGGGCCGTCCGGATCGAACTCGGAGGAGCTGGCGCCGGCAAGGCCGACGACGTTGCGGGCGAACTCGCACACGGCCACCTGCATACCCAGGCAAATGCCCAGATACGGAATCTTGTGCTCACGGGCAAACTCGGCCGCGAGGATCTTGCCCTCCAGGGCGCGCTTGCCAAAGCCGCCGGGGACCAGGATGCCCGAGGCGTCGCCCAGAACCTCGGAGACATTCTGCTCGTCGAGGCTCTCGCCGTCGACCAGCTGGACGTCCACATGGCGATCGTAGAAGACGCCCGCATGGTGCAGGGCCTCGATAACCGACAGGTACGCATCGGGCAGCTGCGTGTACTTACCCACGACGGCGATCTTCACCTTGTCGGCGTGATGGTTGGCGTGATTCTGTTTGCGCAGGAACTCGTTCCACTCGCTCATGTCGCGCTCACGCGGATCCAGACCCAGGCGCTCGCAAATGCGCAGGTCAAAGTCCTGCTCGGCAAGCAGCTGGGGAACATCGTAAATGCTCGCGCAATCCTCGTTGGTAAAGACGCAATCGGTGTCGACGTCGCAGAAGCTTGCGATCTTTCCGCGGATAGCGTCATCGATATGGTGGTCGGAGCGCAGCACGATGATATCGGGCTGGATACCAAAGCTGCGGAGCTCCTTGACGGAATGCTGCGTGGGCTTGGTCTTGACCTCGTGGGCGGCGGCGATATAAGGAACGAGTGACACGTGGATGTAGCAGACGTTCTCGGGGCCGGCCTCCTTGCGGTACTGGCGGATGGCCTCAACAAACGGCTGCGACTCGATGTCGCCGATCGTGCCGCCCAGCTCGGTGATGACCACATCGGAGCCGGTCTGCTCCTCGATGCGGCGGAACTTGTCCTTAATGGCATTGGTGACGTGGGGAATCACCTGCACGGTACCGCCCAAAAAGTCGCCGCGACGCTCACGGGCGATTAGGCTTTTGTAGATGGCACCGGTCGTAAAGTTGGAATCGCGGGTCAGGTTCTCATCAATAAAGCGCTCGTAATGACCCAGGTCCAGGTCGGACTCGTAACCATCCTCGGTAACGAAGACCTCACCATGCTGGAAGGGGCTCATGGTACCGGGGTCGACGTTCAGATACGGGTCGGCCTTCTGCATCGTTACTTTGTAGCCACGCGACTTGAGCAGACGGCCCAGCGAGGCCGCGGTGATACCCTTGCCCAGGGACGAAACCACGCCACCGGTTACGAACACATGCTTGGTCATATTGAGTTACCTGCGCTTCCCGTAGAAGTTGTTTATCCACATCTTACGGGTCTTCATTGTAATACTCGCGCCGCGGACCGTTCGCAATTTTTCTCGCGTGCGATTGCATTTCTCAATCTTGAAACAAAACGCCGCCCGGTTTCCCAGGCGGCGTCGCTATGGCAAGGGTTACATGCTGCTATCGATCAGCAACCTCGTCCTCAAGCATTTCTTGAACGAGCATGCCGGTACGAACGCCCTCAAGATACCACTCGCCACGTTCGGTGAGGCAAATGCCATTTGCAAGCTGACCGCCGTCGTCGCTATAACGCGAGACGACATCAATCATGCCTTCGGAATCCAAGCGATCGATTGCGGCGCGGGCACGATACGGCGAAACCCCCACGCGCTCGGCAAGCGTTTTGCGCGAGAAACCATACGGCCCGCCATTGTCTTCGGTTTGCTGGTCGATCTCCATCAACACCAGCACCTCGACACGCTTCATATCGTTGACACTCGCACGACCCTTGCCCGCCATAGCAGCCTCCTCAACCCGAGCACGAGCATCTAACGCGCCGTGCGCGACCGACACACCTCACGATGGCAGGTAATATCCATCATGCGGCATCCCGCTAAGGATGAAACAGTTATGGTTATTGTATACCGCTCAAATTGTTTCTAGGCAGGTAAACGGCTATTTTTCGCCGAAATAGGCGCTTTATTGATCAAAAAGCCGTACCGGGCGCTAACCCGATACGGCCAAAATGCAATGCAATTACCGCAGTGCTTCAAACTTAGCGATGGAAGAAACCGCGGCGCTCAAACTTGGGCTCGCAGCACACGTTGATACCCAGTTTGCGCAGTACCGTCTCGTCCGTCGGCGAGATAATCACGCTAAAGAAGGCATCGCAACCGCGCAGCTGCTCCAGGCCCGAAAGGACGCGAGCGGCCGTCTCACTCGTGGCCGAGGTGATCGACAGCGCCATAAGCGTCTCGTCGGTGTGGAGGCGCGGGTTTTTGCTGCCCAGGAAATGCGTCTTGAGCTTGCTGATGGGCTCGATCGCCTCATCGCTGATAACCTCGAGCTCAAGGTCGACGCCCGAGACGTGCTTGAGGGCGTTCATAATGAGCGAACTTGCGGCGCCCAGGCGCGTGGAGGTCTTACCGGTCACCACGGAGCCGTCTGGCATGACCATGGCACCCACGGGACCACCCGTCAGTTGCTCCCTGGTGAGGGCCGCCGAGCGCGCCGGTGAGTAGTTCTTATCGATGCCGGCTTTCTTCATAATAATCTTGAGACGGTCGACTTGCTCATCGCCCACGCCGGTACGGCGCACATTTTCGACCGCGGTAAAGTAGCGGCGGACGATCTCCATCTTGGAAGCGTCGCGGCAGGCATCGTCATCGGTGATGGCAAAGCCGACCATATTGACGCCCATGTCCGTAGGGCTCTGGTAGGGGCTCTTGCCCAGGATCTTTTCCATCAGGGCACGGACTACCGGGAAGGCCTCGACGTCGCGGTTGTAGTTGACCGTGGTCTTGTTGTAGGCCTCAAGGTGGAACGAATCGATGATATTGGCGTCGTCGAGGTCAGCCGTGGCGGCCTCGTAGGCAATATTGACCGGATGCGTCAGAGGAAGATTCCAGACAGGGAAGGTCTCGAACTTGGCATAGCCGGCGGCCGTGCCATGCTTGTGCTCGTGATAGAGCTGAGACAGGCAGGTGGCAAGCTTGCCCGAGCCAGGACCGGGGGCAGTGACCACGACGAGCGGTCGGGTGGTCTCGACAAACTCGTTCTTGCCGTAGCCATCGTCGGATACGATCAGATCGACATCGTGCGGATACCCCTCGATGGGATAGTGCAGCTTGGCGGGAATACCGAGCGCGTTCAGACGGTTGCGGAACACATCGGCAGCGGGCTGGCCGGCGTACTGGGTGATGACCACAGCCGCGACAGCAAAGCCGTTGCCGCGAAACAGGTCAACCAGGCGCAGCACATCCTCGTCATAGGTAATGCCGAGGTCACCACGAGCCTTGTTTTTCTCGATGTGGTTCGCGTTGATCGCGATGATAACCTCGACATCGTCGGCGATGCTCTTGAGCATGCGGAACTTGCTGTCCGGTTCAAAACCCGGCAGCACGCGGCTCGCATGATAGTCATCGAACAGCTTACCGCCAAACTCCAAATAGAGCTTGCCACCAAACTGCGAGATGCGCTCCTTAATGTGAGCAGCCTGCAGCTCGATATACTTCGCGTTGTCGAAACCCTGGCGCATATATGGCTCCCGTCCCGTTTCCATTTAATGTTCTAGGCGATTATAACGGAGCCCGCCCTCCCCGATACCCAGACCATCAACAGGCACCAACCAAACACGCCCACCGCAACCACCGGGGACCCGGGGTAGATCATTTGGGACGGGAAACAAGGCACTCAGAACCAACAATGGCAGCGCCGCAGGTTGAGCATAAGCCAGCGAAAGCCCGCCAGAGCGAGCAAGGTGACGTGAAAGAGGAGGGCATAGGCCTTTTGGCCATGCCCGACGATTGAACGTCAGATTGCCGCTCTGGCGGGCTTGCAGCGTCGAGTGGTTCCGGCGTTTGGTAAAACGCCGGAACACAAGAGCGCCCCCTCCCGCGCACGGAACGGGAGGGGGCTAAAGGTAGGAGTCTACCGGTGGGTTTACCCCACCGGACAGACGATGACCAGGTGATCCTCTACAGGATCGTCAAGGTTTCCGTGGGGTACCCGTTGGGTACTTAGAGCAGCACGCAGGCGACGGTCAGGATGACGGCACAGACGACGGAGAGAGCGACGATGAGCTTAAGGGCAAACTTGAGCCAGGTCGTCCACTCGATCTTGGCCAGGGCGAGACCGCCCATGATGGCGCCGGAGGTCGGAGTGAACAGGTTCACGACACCGATGGCGGCGGAGAAGATCATGACCATGACCTCGGGCGAGAAGCCGAGCTTAACAGCCAGCGGTCCCATGATGGGCATGGAGACGGTGGCCATACCGGAAGTCGAGGGGATCAGGAAGGACAGGCCAAAGTAGACCAAGAAGCTCATGGGAGCGAAGATCACGCCGGACAGACCAGCCAGGGCATTGGCGGCAGCGTCGAGGACGAAGACGTCGAGGCCGGTGTTAGCCATGAGGACGGAGATACCACGAGCGAGGGCGATGACGAGAACAACGGACATCATGTCGGCAGCGCCGGTGATGAAGGTGTTAACGATCTGCTTCTCGGACAGGCCACCGATGATACCGATCAGGACGGCCATGAGGAAGAACCAGGTGGAAGCCTCGTCGAAGTACCACTGGCCAATGGGCAGGCCGGTGATCAGGGCAGACCAGCCCTGGACGACGGCGTTACCGTCGGCGTCGTAGACAGCGCCAGCGTCGAAGAAGTTGGCGACGCCCTCGTTGAGGTCGGCCAGCGGAATGAAGCCGACGATCATGACGACGAAGGTGAAGGCGAAGGCGATCAGAACACCCTTCTGACGACCGGTGAGCTTGACCTCCTTGTGGACCTCGGAAGCAGCCTTGCCGTGAGCCTCTTCGGCGTCCTTGAGCTCCTGCATCGACAGGATGGTGGAACCCTTGTCAGCCTTGACCTTCTTGGCATAGTTCATCACGAAGACGATGGACATAGCGGTAGTGACAATCCACAGGACGGCACCGAGGCCGATGATGATGGACTGGTTAACCTCAATGCCAACGCCGGTCAGAGCGTCGACGGCAGCGCCGACGGCGAACGGGTTAACCGTGGAGCCCAGGCAGCCGCAGCCAGCGCCGAGCAGGACGGTAGCGGCGCCGACCATGGGGTCGAAGCCAGCAGCCATCATGGTAGCGGCGAGCAGGGCATAGAAGGGAACGGTCTCCTCGCACATACCATAGGTGGTACCACCGAGGGAGAAGATGAGCATAAGGACAGGAACGAGCATGATCTCGTTGCCCTTAAGCTTCTGCACCAGAACGGCGATGCCGTTGTCCAGAGCGCCAGTCTCGGTCATCATACCGAGGAAGCCGCCCAGGATCATAACGAAGAGGCAGACGGGCAGAGCGTCAGCGAAGCCCAGGATCGGGGCGGTGCAGAAATCGCTCAGGCGGGCTGCGGTAACCGCGCCGCCGGACGTGCCGGAGACGATAACGGTAATCACTGCAACAATTGCCAGCAGAGCAAGAAGAATGGTGAACGATGAAGGCATACCGCGCTTTTTCTTAGCGGTCTCAGTCATGGTTCTCATCCCCCCCTTCATAAATCATTTAACTTTCTCGCGCGAAGCGGATCTTCCGTGCCGTGCCCACCGCCCGACGCGAGATATTTACCAGACAAAGCCGCTCGGGGTGTGCAGCAAGACACCCCGAGCGAGATGCTAGATGTTCTTACTTGAGCGTGGCGTACATGACAGCCTTGATGGTGTGCATGCGGTTCTCGGCCTCGTCGAAGACCTTGGAAGCGGGGCTCTCGAAGACCTCGTCGGTGACCTCCTGCTCGGTGATGCCGAACTGCTCGCACTTCTCGGCGCCAATGGTGGTGTTGGTGTCGTGGAAGCTGGGCAGGCAGTGCAGGAAGATGGCACCCGGGTTGGCCATAGCCATGACCTCGGAGGTAACACGATACGGGGTAAGCTGAGCGATGCGCTCGGCCCAGACCTCGTCGGGCTCGCCCATGGAGACCCACACGTCGGTGTAGATAACGTCGGCACCGGTGACGCCGTCCTTGACGTCGGTGGTCAGCTTGATGGTGCAGCCGTTGGCCTCGGCGATGGGCTTGCAGGCCTCGATGACGTCGTCAGCGGGCATGCACTCCTCGGGACCGCAGGCCACGAAATTCATGCCGAGCTTGGAGCAGACAACCATGAGGGAGCGAGCAACGTTATTCTTGCAGTCGCCCATGAAGACGAGGGTCTTGCCCTTGATGTCGTAGTTGAAGTTCTCCTGGACGGTCAGGATGTCGGCGAGCATCTGGGTGGGATGCCACTCAGTGGTCAGGCCGTTCCACACGGGCACGCCGGACTTAGCAGCGAGCTCCTCGACGTCGTCCTGGGCAAAGCCACGGAACTCGATGCCGTCATACATGCGGCCGAGAACGCGGGCGGTGTCCTCGATGGACTCCTTCTTGCCCATCTGCGACGAACCGGGATCGAGGTAGGTAACGCCCATGCCCAGGTCCATGCCGCCGACCTCGAAGGCGCAGCGGGTACGAGTGGAGGTCTTCTGGAAGAGCAGAACGATGTTCTTGCCCTCGAGATAGCGGTGCGGAACGCCAGCGCGCTTCATATCCTTGAAGTTCTTGGAGAGCTTGAGCAGGTACTCGATCTCCTCGGTGGTGAGGTCGAGAAGCTTGAGGAAGCTACGGCCGGAGAGGTTAACACCCATGGTTTGATTCCTTTCGAAGAAATGAATTACGTAAGTATTAGTGTTGCCCGTTTAACGGGCGAAGCCGGTGCGGTTGTAGGGGGACCGCACCGGAAACGGAAAGACTTAGAGGTCCTCGCGCCAGAAGGGCATGCTCATGCAGCGCGGGCCGCCGCGGCCGCGGGAGAGCTCGGCGGAGGGCACGACGAGAAGGTCCAGGCCCTCCTTGTACAGCACGTCGTTGGTGACGGTGTTGCGGGCGTAGACGCAGATCTTGC
>CABRID010000087.1 GCA_902470895.1 uncultured Collinsella sp. | reverse complement strand
GATATCAGCCTCGGTCTCGTGGGCTCGGAGATGTGTATAAGAGACAGGTGCTCTATTACCGAGCCGGGTGTGTACGGCGTGCTGTTCACCAAGCGCTTCCCGCTCGTGGGCGCCATGATCGGTGGCTGCATTGGCGGCATTATCGCCGGCATCACCGGCATGACGCAATACGTCATCACGGCGTGCAGCTTCATTGCTTTCCCGGCGTATATCGGTGCGGACGGTTCTCTCACGAATCTTGCGCTTGCACTCACGGTCATGGCCGTGTCTCTTGCCTGCGCCTTTGTGTCGACGTTTGTGCTCGGTAAGCGCGCCGCCATCAAGGAGCAGACCGCGGAATAACGGGGCTAACTTCTGTCAAGTCACCTGAGCCGGGCGCCTTTTCTTGGCGTCCGCCGCTCGGGCTCCGTCGATTATTGGAGACAACCATGGCATACACTACCACGGCTTTCCCGGAGAAGTTTCTTTGGGGCGCCGCTACGAGCGCCTACCAGGTCGAGGGCGCTGCGTATGAGGATGGCAAGAAGCCGTCTCAGCAGGACATCATCAACCAGCACAGTTACGAGGAACGTGGGTTTGCTACGGCCGATATTGCGAGCGATCACTATCATCATTTCCGTGAGGATGTGGCGCTCATGGCCGAGATGGGGCTCAAGGCGTACCGCTTCTCGATTGCTTGGTCGCGCGTAATCCCCGACGGAACGGGTGCCGTCAACCCGGCTGGTATCAAGTTCTATCATGACCTGATCGACGAGCTTTTAGCGCACGGTATTGAGCCGATCGTGACACTCTATCACTATGATCTGCCTTGGGCGCTCGTGGAGCGTTACGGCGGTTGGATTTCACGTCAGGTGGTCGACGACTTTGAGACCTACGCCCGTTTTGTGATCAACGAATTCAAGGGCCAGGTCAAGTATTGGACGACCATTAACGAGCAATCGATCATCGTTCAATACTGGACGCAGAAGTGCTTTATCCCCGAGGAAATGCGGGGCGACAATCAGCTGCGCTACCAAATCAACCATCACATGAACCTAGCGCATGCCGTAGCGTGCAACTTGGTTCACGAGCTCGTGCCCGACGGCATGGTGGGATCTGTAATTGGCTATTCGCCCATTTACCCCCTGACCTCCCATGCCGAGGACGTGATGGCCGCGCAGAACGCGCACGACCTGCGCAACGGCTATTACCTGGATATCTACTTCAAGGGCCGCTATACAGATTCTGCCATGGCCTATCTTGAACGTCACGGTTTGGCGCCCAAGATCGATCCGGGCGATATGGAGCTCATTGCGAGTGGCACGTCTGACATGCTCGGCATCAACTACTATGCGAGCGAATGTGCGCGATGGTGTCCCGACGACGGTTCCAAGCAGATGCGCTGGAACGGCGTGAACCTCACCGGTAAGAAAGGTGACATCAACGGGTTCGAAACCCATCCCGGGTTCTACGAGATGTGCAAAAACCCCAACCTCGATACGAACGATTGGGATTGGGCGATCGATCCGATCGGTCTTGAGTACCTGCTGCGCGATATCTATATGCGCTACAACAAGCCGCTCATGGTGTGCGAGAACGGGTTGGGAGCGTTCGATGAACTCACGGCGGATGGCCATGTGCATGACCCGTACCGAATCGACTACCTGGAGAAGCATATCGCGGCCATGAAGCGTGCCATGGATTACGGCGTAGAGATGCTTGCTTATTGTCCGTGGTCGGCGCTCGACCTGCTGTCGACGAGCAACGGTGTCAAGAAGCGCTACGGCTTTATCTACGTCGATCGTACCGATGACGACCCGCGCGAATGCAAACGTTACCGCAAGGATTCTTTTGCCTGGTACAAGGATGTTATCGAGAGCAATGGTGCCGGCCTGAGCTTGTAATTAAAACGATCGTCGACGTTATGGGTTGCATATTCGTAAATGAGAAGGCCGACGCCCATTTGGGCGCCGGCCTTTTTAGTGCTCGATCCAGCAACGCAGGGTCTCGCCGGCTTGCAGGTGACGCAGATTCTCTGCGGCAATGTCGACCACATTGTTGAGCGTGGCTGTCAGGTGGAACCAGCCGGAGACGTGTGGCGTGATGAGCATGTTGGGCGCATCCCACAGTGGGCTTGTCTCAGGCAGCGGCTCTGGGTCGGTGACGTCGACCGCGGCGCCGGCGAGATGTCCCGACTCCAGAGCGGCAACCAAATCGTCGGCAACCACAAGATCGCCGCGGCCACCGTTGGCAAAGAAGGCGCCCGGTTTCATCGCGGCGAAGAACTCGGCGTTCGCCAGGCCGCGGGTCTCGGGCGTGCTGGGCATAAAGGATGCGACGATGTCAGCCTCGGCCAGGCGCTCGGGTAGCGCGTCCATGCCGTCCATGTCCTCAAATACAATGGGGTAGACGAGCGGATGGCGCTTGATGCCGCGGACGTGTGCGCCCATGCTGCGGCAGAGCGTGGCAAAGTGGCCGCCAATGTCGCCCGCGCCCAGCACCAGCACATTGGCGTTTTTGAGCGAGGTGACCGGCCCCAAATCCTCCCAGCGATGCTCGCGCTGCAGGTCCTGGTAGCCGGGCAGGCGCTTCATCATGGAAAGGACCATGGCAAACATGTGCTCGCTCACAGCCTGGCCGTAGGCGCCCACCGAGCAAGACAGTTTGGCGTCGGCCGGCACGGTGCCGGCGGCTAAGTAATCGTCATAGCCGGCGGTCTGCAATTGCAACAGCTGGAGATGGTCGCATGCCGTGAGCATGCCAGGGTCGATGTTGCCCAGAATTACGTCGGCGTTGGCGACCTGTTCACGCGTGATGGCGTCGGAGCTCGTGTAGATAAAGTCCTCGCCCGGAGCGCTCGACTCAAGAATTGCGCGATGGCGGTCGTTGACGGGCAGCAAAACCAGGATGTTCACAAGCAGTCCTTTCCGCTCGACCTGCCAAAAAGGGACAGGTTTATTTTGGCAGGTTGTATCAGGCAAAACGTTCAAATAAAACGCCGGATGCAAGACGAGGGTGCCCGTCAGCATCCGGCGCATCTACGGCTACCAGCTCAGCAGCTCGTAGCCGTCCTCGGTCACCACGAGCTGTACCTCGCACTGGGCCGAATCGCTACCGTCCTTGGTGCGTACGCACCAGCCGTCGCCCTTGCTAATCTTAATGTCGGGCGCTCCGGCGTTGACCATGGGCTCGATGGTAAAGATCATGCCCGGAGCCATGATGGTGTCCACATCGGGTGCCTCGGTGGTAAAGCCCACAAACGGGTCCTCGTGGAACTCCTTACCGATGCCGTGCCCGCCGTACTCGCGCACCACGCTAAAACCGGCGTCCTCGACCGTCTTTTGCACGGCCTCGGCCATAACGGACAGCGGTAGCCATGGCTTGACGGCGGCCAGACCCGCCTCCACGCTGGCACGGGTGACCTCGACCAGGCGCTGGCGCTCGGCCGAGACCTCGCCGATACAGAACATGCGGCTCGAATCGCTAAAGTAACCGTCCAGGATCGTGGAGCAGTCCACGTTGATGATGTCGCCCTCGTGCAACACGTCCGTATCGCAGGGGATACCGTGGCAGACCACGTCGTTGATCGAGGTGCACACGCTCTTGGGATAGCCCTCGTAGTTGAGGTCGGCCGGCGTGCCACCGTGCTCGACGGTGTAGTCGTAGATCATCTGGTCAATCTGGTTGGTGGTCATGCCCGCGGCGATGTGTTCGCCTACGTAATCGAGCACGCCCACGTTGATAGCGGCCGAGCGCTTGATGCCTTCGATATCGTCGGGCGTCTTGTAGAGCGTGCGGGGCAGAACCTCCCAGCCCTCTTCCCACAAGCGCTCGAGGCGCTCATCAAAGGCGCTATGGCATTTCTTATATTTTTTGCCGCTGCCGCACCAGCAGGCGTCGTTGCGGCCGGGCACGGGTCCATTGTCAAACATGGCTAACTTCCTTTCATTCGCAGCTAGTATAGCCCACCCACGCATCCATAAAAGTTGCGGTGATATAGTTCCTATTTAAGCGTTTTAACAGCACAAATAGGAACTATATCACCGCAACTGATGGGGCGGGATGGCGGGCACTAGCTGCTGCGTGGTTTTGCTAGTAGCTCACCTGGCAGGGGATGCCGAGGGCGCGCACGCGCGCGGCAATGGCGTCGAGCACCTCGGGCGCTGCTTTGGCAAGGCCGGCGACTGGTGTCTCGCGCGCCACCGTGTAGATGGTCGCCTCCTGCGGGCGAATGCGCTCGAGCGCCGCGAGCCAAGGACCAACGTGCTCCTCGCCGGTGTTATCGAGAGACTTGCCCCGGTACTCACCGCTCAAAAACATCGTCTGGATAATGACATGACCGTTAAAGCTCGCGAACGTTTCGATCTGGTGCTCTACATCGTAGGGGCCAACGGGTTGATCGAGCAGCTGGATAAATGCCGGGTCGACCGTATCGAGCTTAAGAATGTTGTCATCGACCATCATGAGCGCGTCGTGCACCTCGGGGCGGTCGGCGCGCGTGCCGTTGGAGAGCACGGCGATCTTGGAGTTTGGGGCAAGCTCGTCGCGCAGCGCGACGGCGCCGGCGATGGCCTGCGGAAACTCCGGTGCGGCGGTGGGCTCGCCGTTGCCTGCGAAGGTGATCACATCGGGGAGCTCGCCCTCGGCTGCCATCTCGCGCAGCTTTGCCTCGAGCGCGTCGAGTACCGCGGCGGCTGTGTTGTACGGCTCATGACAGGGGCGCTCGGCGTTGAGACCGTTTTCGCAGTAAATGCAGTCGAACGTGCAGATTTTGCCGCTGGCCGGCATCATGTTGACGCCGAGCGAGAGGCCAAGGCGACGGCTGCGAACGGGCCCAAAGATGGGGCTGGCATTCAAAAACGTAGACATAGGCATATGCTCCTCAAGACAATTGTGCCTAAGCATAACATCGGCTCCAAAGCAGGGTGCGGGCTCTTGCTTTACAAGTTTCGCTTTTTCACGTCGCTCATTATGCCGTGTCATGAAAAGCCTCGGGTCGGGTACAGTTAATCTGTTAACAAGGCGCAAGGCAATGCGGGTCCATCCAATCGCACTGACGTGCAACTGGATGAGCATTGATGATGGGGGCACAACATGGATTTTACGGTTGAGAATGTGGGCACCACGATTGCCTGTCGCGAATATGCCGGCCCGGATGTGTCGCCTGATGCTCCTGCCTTGGTGTGCGTGCACGGCGCTTGTGTCGACGGCACATTTTTCGACGGTATCGCTTGTGAGCTCAGCCGCAACTACCGCGTAATTGCCTACGACCGCCGCGGCTGCGGTGGCAGCAGCGATGCGGCAGACGGCAGCTATGATCTTGCCGCTCAGGCCGCCGACCTGCAGGCCGTGATCGAACACGTTGGCGCTCCGGCAAATGTGCTTGCGCATAGCGCCGGTACGTTGGTGGCGCTGGAGCTTCTTCGCACCGAACCCCATCTCGTCGCCCGTGCGATTCTGCATGAGCCGGCTGTGTCGGCCGAAGGCGTCGGTATGGGCGCAGCTCCGGTTTTGCTCGATATGATTGCGGCGGGAAAGGTTTCAAGGGCGCTCCGGCTTTTCTTGGGAGCTCTCGGCGACTTGGACCCCGAGGCTCCTGGGACGACCGAAGCGGAAGTCAAACATGCCCTGCGCAATGGTCGTTGCTTTATGGCGAACGAATATGGAACAAATATGACATATGCTCCCGACTGGGAGCGCGCCCGCGCGTCAAAGGCAGTCTTGGCCGTGTTTTTGGGCGAGCTTTCGGTCGATACGCCCCGCGAGGCTGGCACGCGAGCGGCTGCCGAATACCTCGATTGCCCCCTTGTGACGATCCCGGGCGCGCATAACGGTCTGCGCGATCGCCCCGTTACGGCGGCAAACGCCGTTCGTGATGTCTTGGAGCGTTAGCGCGCTCGATGACCTGCGGGGAGAGGGGCTGTTAGCGTTTCGTCATTGTTAACGAATACGCCCATAACCGCGCACCCGCGGCTCCATTACCGCCGCTTGCCAGGTCATAAAAATGTAACGATAATCGCGCATTTGCCTTCAGCTGTTAGATGTTACCCTTGTACCAATTGATATGCACCGTTGCCGTGCGTAACGATAGAAGGGGCCCCATATGCTCAATAATCACGAGGTCAATCTAACCGACGAGGAGGCTGCCGCTGAGGTCGCCCGCGTCGCGAAGACCTACCCCGTGGTGCGTTTGCTGTCGGCCGATCAGATTAAGAGCGAGCCTAACTGCCTGCTCGCCGGCAATCGGTGCCCTTGTCTGCGCCAGTCAAGTCTTGAGGCCTTGGCAGGTTCCGATGATGTATCGGAGCAGCTGCTCAATGATGGTACCGAGTACCGCGCTCGCCTGCGCCCTCTGAAGGTCGAGGGCGAGCCTCACGTCCTGCTGATGGTGCGTCCGATCGATGAGCAAGAGGCTGCAGAAGAGGACCTTGTCTACACCGACGTGCTGACGAGCGTGCGCAATCGCCGATATTACGAGGAAAAGCTCCGTAGCGCCCGCATGAATGCCGGCGTTGCGGTGATCGACCTTGATGATTTTAGGGTCTTCAACGATACGTGTGGCCGTCATGCCGGCGACCTTGCGCTCGGTGCTGTGGCGACGGCCATACGCAGCGGAATTCGTTCGACTGACGAGCTCGTACGCTATGGCTGCGACAAGTTTGTGGTCGTCATGCCCAATATTCCCTCCGATGACTTCACCCGTCGCCTGCATCAGGTGTCCGATGCCGTTCGTTCCACGATTGTTCCGGGCCATGAGTACGTGAGCTTGACGGCATGTGTTGGTGGCGTTCGCATTCATGGCGAGACGGTCGATGAGGGCGTTGGCCGCGCTGTCCAGTTATTGAGCCGCGCTAAGGCAAAAGCCGGTACGGTCGTGACCGATGCCGATTCCATCGAGGCCTTCCAAAGCGAAAAGCCTTTGGTGCTTATTGTTGATGACTCCGAGATGAACCGAGCCATTCTCAACGAGATGCTCAAGGACGAGTATTGCATCCTGGAGGCCGACCACGGTCGTACGGCGCTCGACATGGTCGACCGCTATGGCGATGAGTTGTCGCTCGTGCTGCTGGATATTGTCATGCCGGGCATAAGCGGCTTTGAGGTGCTGGCCGATCTGTCGCGCCGATCGGGTATCGACAATCTGCCTTTTATCATGATTTCGAGCGAAGATTCCGATGATATGGTTCTGCGCGCGTACGAGCTGGGCGCCTCGGACTATATCAACCGCCCGTTTGACTCCCGTGTCGTGCGCCGCCGTGTAAGCAACACCATCCGCCTATACGCCAAACAGCGCCGCCTGACGAGCCTGCTGTCCCAGCAGTACAACGAGCGCGTCAAGAACAGTCGCATGCTCATCGACATCATGGCCGGCGTCATGGAACTTCGCAATGGCGAGAGCGGCAGGCACGTTACGAATATCGAAAAGCTGACCGAGCTGCTGCTTGGCTGTCTAGTCCAGCGTAGCGACACCATTTCCCTCGACAACGAGGAACGCTCCACGATTGCCTTGGCTTCGGCGCTGCACGATATCGGCAAGATGGCGATTGACGATGCAATTCTCAACAAACCCGGACGCCTTACGTCCGAGGAGTTCGAGATTATGAAGACGCATACCACGATCGGCGCCAACATGCTGTTTGAGCTGGGTCGCCATCACGTCGGCAATGCGCTTATGGAATATGCGTACCAGATTGCGCGTTGGCACCACGAGCGTTGGGACGGCAAGGGCTATCCCGATGGCCTTAAGGGCGACGATATTCCCATTGCCGCGCAGGTGGTCTCGGTGGCCGACGTGTACGATGCTCTGACGAGCGTGCGTGTGTACAAGGACGCTATTCCGCACAAGGAGGCGATCCAGATGATCCTGGACGGTAAGTGCGGCACCTTTAACCCGCTGTTGCTCGACTGTCTGCTCGAGGTGCAAGACCGTATTGCCGAGACGTTGGCACGCCCCGCCGACGTTGTCGCGTTTCCCACGATTTAGTTTGACCTAAGGAGTTTTAATCCATGATTTCCATGCGTGAGGCGTATGAGAAGATCGGCGCTAATTATGATGACGCGTGCGCTCGGCTGATGGGCGAGGAAATGCTTGCCCGCTTTGCCCTCAAGTTTTTGGATGACGAGAGCATGGACAAGCTGGAGGCCGCCATGGCGGCAGGCGACGCCGAAGGTGCCTTTATGGCAGCGCACACGCTCAAGGGCGTGAGCCAGAACCTGGGATTCGATAATCTGTACGAGCCGGCGGTTGCGGTGACCGAGGCGCTGCGCGGCGCCGATGCCGTTGACGGCGCTCGCGAGGGAATGCATGCGCTGCAGCAGCAATATGCGGCAACGATGTCAGCCCTGCGCGAGGCGGCCGAATAAGAGCTTGCGGGCCTTGATGACTATGAGAGTGGATAATCTCCCGTTTGGGGGTGCGGACAGAAAGTTGGACCGTGAAGCGGTCCGGACTGGAGGTTCGCATG
>CABRID010000086.1 GCA_902470895.1 uncultured Collinsella sp. | reverse complement strand
GCATGGCCACCGGACCCATCGAAACACATCTCCACCGTTCCTTCAACTGGGAAAACGGCGCCCCCGGGGCCCGGATGGGGCCTCGGGGGCGTTCGGCTAGCTGCGGGAACGGCCTGTCCGCCTAATGTGTTCGGCTGAGATCGGAAATCAACCATCCCGTCGGCCGGACACAGGGTTACTCTCCAAATCGTCCTCGGACATGTCGGAGCCCCCGCTGCGCGCTTCGCGCGGCGGGGGCTCCTCCGTCCTGCGGAAAGATTTGGAGAGTAACCCTGTGCCCGGCCTGCGATAACTAAGGGGTCGCCGCGTTTATCTTGGGGTGCTGCATATACAACGCTGGAAGGGTCTGAATTGCGCTTTGTCGATATATGCCCTTTTCCCTGATGGGACCGTGCTTGAGGGGCGTCTTCATGAGTTGCGGTGAAATAGGGACTGTTGAGCCTTTAAGCTGGCAAAACAGTCCTTATTTCACCGCAACTGAAACAGGGGCGCTCTCCAAGAGAGCGCCCCTGCCGGGTTTCCATAGTACTGGCGAAACAGTTTTATAGTTCTGACGAAGCAGTCCATGAAATCCGTCTTGCCTTATGCCAAGAACTCCTTGGTGGTCGCCACGATGTTGGCGGCGTCCAGGCCATACTTGTGCAAGAGCTCGGCACCCGGACCAGACTCACCGAAGGTGTCGTTGACGCCGATCTTCTTGAGGGGCGTCGGGCACTGCTCGCACAGGACGTCGGCAACGGCGCCGCCCAGGCCGCCGATCACGGAGTGCTCCTCGACGGTCACGACGTGGCCGGTCTTGGTGGCGCTCTTGACGATCAGGTCGGCATCGATGGGCTTGATGGTGTGCATGTTGATGACCTCGGCGTCGATACCCTCGGCAGCGAGCTGCTCGGCGGCCTCGAGAGCCTCGCCGACCATCAGGCCGCAGGCGATGATGGTCACATCGGCGCCCTCGCGCATGACAATGCCCTTACCCAACTCGAACTTGTAGGTCTCGGGGTCGTTGATAACCGGCGAGGCCAGACGAGCGAAGCGCATGTACACCGGACCGTCGCACTCGTAGGCGGCGCGCGTCACGGCGCGGGCCTCGACGTCGTCGGCAGGAACGATCACAGTCATGCCGGGGATGACGCGCATGAGGGCGATATCCTCGCAGCACTGGTGCGTGGCACCATCCTCGCCCACCGAGATACCGGCGTGCGTGGCACCAATCTTAACGTTGAGGTGCGGGTAGCCGATGGAGTTACGGACCTGCTCAAAAGCGCGGCCGGCTGCGAACATGGCAAAGGTGCTCGCGAAGGCAACGCGGCCGGTGGTCGCGATACCGGCGGCGACGCCCATCAGGTTGCTCTCGGCGATACCCACGTCGAAGAAGCGGTCGGGGCAGGCGGCCTTGAACTTGCCGGTCTGCGTGGCGGCGGCCAGGTCGGCGTCGAGGACCACAAAGTCATCGTGCTCGTTGGCGAGCTCGACGAGGGCCTCGCCGTAGCTTACGCGCGTGGCGATTTTTTTGACGTCTGCCATCCTAGAGCTCCTCTCCGGCGGCCGTGAGCTCTGCCATGGCCTGCTCAAACTGTTCATCGTTGGGGGCCTTGCCGTGCCAACCAACCTGGTTCTCCATAAAGGACACGCCCTTGCCCTTCAGGGTCTCGGCGATAATGGCGGTCGGCTGCCCCTTAGTGGCGCGAGCCTCGGCAAAGGCAGCGCGAATCTGGTCGAAATCGTTGCCGTCGGCGAGCTCCACCACGTGGAACTTAAAGGCGCGGAACTTGTCGGCGAGCGGCATGGGGTCGTTGACCTCCTCGACGGGACCGTCGATCTGCAGGCCGTTGTGGTCGACGATCACACAGAGGTTGTCGAGCTGCTGGTTGCCGGCAAACATGGCGGCCTCCCAGACCTGGCCCTCCTCGCTCTCGCCATCGCCCAGCAGGGCGTACGTGCGATAAGTATCGCCCCAGTGCTTGGCGGCAACGGCCATGCCCACGGCGGCGGAGATGCCCTGGCCGAGCGAACCGGTGGACATGTCAACGCCCGGAGTGTCGTTCATGTTGGGATGACCCTGCAGGTGGCTGCCGATGTGGCGCAGCGTCTCAAGATCCTCCTTGGGGAAGAACCCACGCTCGGCGAGCACAGCGTACAGACCAGGTGCACAGTGGCCCTTGGAAAGCACAAAGCGATCGCGGTCGGCCTTGCGGGGATCGGCCGGGTCGACGTTCATTTCCTCAAAGTACAGATAGGTCATGATGTCGGCAGCGCCGAGCGAACCGCCCGGATGGCCGGACTTGGCAGCGTGCACGCCGGTGACGATGCCCTTCCTTACCTCGTTGGCAACCTTTTTGAGCTCTTCGTCGCTCATTGTGCCTTCCTTTCATCCTCTTTAGACAAGATGCGCACGGCACAGAAGGTAGTCCCAGCCCGGCCGCGATGCACGTACGCCATCCATTATGCGGGAAAGTGAAGGCTTTACCAGAGTTTTTATCAGTATTTGAACAATTGAGCAGGCAGACGCCCTGATGAAACGGTTTATCAATGTGAACGTCTTTTGGATGCGGTCCCGCTCAATCCTACGCGCTGATGTCCTTAAAGCCCTCGCCGAAGGTTTCCGTGACATCGGCAACGGTCACGATGGCGTGCGGATCGCGTTCGCGCACGATGGTCTTAAGGGTGTTGAGCTCACGACGGCTCACAATCACCATGATCACCGGCTTCTCGGCGCCCGAATACATGCCGGTCGCCCTAAACTTGGTGCAGCCGCGGCCCAGGCCGTACATGATGTCGGCCGCGATATCGGGGAAATTGTCCGAGATGATGAGCACCATACGGCGCTTGTTGCCGCCATCGACCACGGCATCGATCACATAACCGCTAATGACCATCGAAAGGCCGGCGTACAGCGCGTTTTCGATCGAGAACACCGGGGCCGACAAGGCGCACACGGCAACATCGATCGCCATAACGGTTGAGCCCACCGGCAGTGACGTATTGCGCGAGATAATCTGGCCGATGGTGTCAGAGCCACCGGTATTGGCGCCGGCACGCAGCACCATGCCGTAGCCAATGCCCGTAACGATACCGCCCCACATGGCCGGCAGCATCAGGTCGGCATGAGCCAGCGGTGCCACAAACGGGGCAAACAGGTCGGTGAAAAAGCCCAGCAGCACAAAGCCCGTCGCCGTCTGCACCACATAGAACATACCGCCCGCGCGCATAACCACCAGCAGCAGCAAGGCGTTCATCACGATCGTCTGAATACCAACGGGAAGCGATAGGCCACGCGATGCGCCGACCGCCTGGATAATGGTGGCAAGGCCCGTAACGCCACCGGCAGCAAGGCCGTTGGGAATCAAAAACAGGTCGGTCGCAATAGCGGCCAGAGCGCACCCCAACATGATCTGGGGCAGATCGTGAAAGAAGTTCATCGAAAGAATGCGCTTGATGTCCAGACGATATGCCATGCTGCCTCCCTCAAAAAAGCGCACCCAAACGGATGCGCTTCGAACTTCTTGCTGTATTCGATTCTACCGATTCGCCGAACAAAAACCACCCCTGCGCAGGGTTTGCTCTGAATTCAAAACCACCCTGCTCGGAGGGTTTAAATCCATTTCCACATAATCCGGGCGGTTTATGCAGACGGGGTCTCCACGTCAGCGTTGCCGGTAGCCCAACGGTGATAGCCAATTACAAACGAATCCAGGTCGCCATCGTCAAGAACGGCCTCGACATTGCTGGTCTCCACGCCCGAGCGCAGATCCTTGACCATCTGGTACGGGTAGAGCACGTAGCTGCGAATCTGGTTGCCAAAACCGATCGTGGTCTTGGGTCCGCGAATCTCATCGAGCGCCTCGGCGCGCTTCTCGAGCTCGATCTCGTACAGGCGAGCCTTGAGGATCTGCATGCACGCGGCCTTGTTCTGGATCTGGCTGCGCTCGTTTTGGCAGGTAACCACAATGCCGCTGGGGAAATGCGTCACGCGCACGGCGGAGTCGGTGGTGTTTACGCCCTGACCGCCCGGTCCGCTCGCGTGGTACACGTCCACGCGGATATCGTCGGGACTGATCTCGATGTCGATATCATCGGGTAGCACGGGGATGACCTCGACGCCGGCAAACGTGGTCTGGCGGCGCTTCTTGTCGTCGGTGGGGCTAATGCGAACCAAGCGGTGGACGCCGGCCTCGGCGCGCAGCATGCCAAATGCGTCCTTGCCCTCGACGGTAAAGGTCGCACGGTCGATGCCGATGACCTCGGCCGCGGGACAGTCGTTGATGGTGACCTTCCAGCCGCGACGCTGGCAGTACTTCATGTACATCTTAAAGAGCATGAAGGTCCAGTCCTGGGCCTCCAGACCACCCTGTCCGGGCTTGATGGTCACAATGGCATCGCCGTGATCGAACTCACCGGTAAACCAGCTCGAAAGCTCGAGCTCGTCTATAGCGCGGGCCAGGCGTTCTGCCGTAGCGGCAGCCTCCTCGCGCAATGCGACGGCGTCGGGGTCATCCCCCATCTCCTCGGCAAGCTCCAGCGCGGCGCGGGCATCGGAAAGCTCGCCGCGCGCGGTGTCCACGGCAGCGATATCTTCCTTGGTGCGCGCGATCTCCTCCATGGTGGCACGGGCGGCGTCGGCATCGTCCCAAAAGCCAGGGGCAACACTTTTGGCCTCGAGCTCGGACACGCGGGTACGTTTCTCGTCCAGGTGGAGATACGTCTCGACCTCGCCGAGCCGGTCCGCAAACGCGTCCAGCTCGGCGGGCGTTACCTCTAAAGCCTCAGCCATTAACGATTCCTGCCATGGCAGTACTTAAACTTCTTGCCGCTACCGCAGGGGCACGGGTCATTGCGGCCCACGTTGACGTACGGATCGTCGCTCTCGGACTTGCGATAGGTGGTCACCTTGTCACCATTGTTAACGGCAGCCGGTCCGCCTTGGACAGCCGTGCGGGCCTGCACCTGCGCCTGCTTGCGCAGCACCGAGTCGCCGTTGTCACCATCGACCTCGGCAGGACCGGAGAAGTGCGCACCCTCGAGCGCGGGCTCCTCCTTGTGCTCCACGGCACGCGGGGCAGCCTTGATCTCGATGCGCAGAACCGTGCGCAGGTAATCCTCATACATGGTATCGACGAGTATCTGGAACGCGCCGTAGGCCTCGGTCTTGTACTCAACCAGCGGGTCGCGCTGGCCAAAGCCGCGCAGGCCGATGCCGGTCTTGAGGTAGTCCATCTCCTGCAGGTAGTTCATCCAGCGGGTATCGATGACGCGCAGCATGACCTGGGTGTTGAGCTCGCGCATCAGGTCCTCGCCCAAGCGCTCGGCCTTCATGTTGTAGCACTTCTCTACGTAAGCCAGGACATCGGCAGCCAGGGCCTCATAATCCTCGTCGGGGAACTTCGGCGTATCGATGTGGCCGGTGAGCTCCACAACCCACTTGCGCAGGCCCTCCAGGTCGCGCTCGCCATCGTGACTGTCCTTGGTGCAGAACTCCTGCACGCAGCGGTACACGGTGTCGTGCATGACCTCGGTGATGTGGTCGGTCAGGTCCTTGCCGTCCAGAATCTTATTGCGCTCGGCGTAGATGACCTGGCGCTGCTTGTTCATGACGTCGTCGTACTCAAGGACGCTCTTACGCATGGAGAAGTTGATGCTCTCGACCTTGTGCTGGGCGCTCTCGACGGCCTTGGAGATGATCTTGTGCTGGATGGGCATGTCGTCGCCCATGTCGGCCGTGACCATCATCTTGGAGACGCGGTCCATCTTGTCGCCGCCGAACAGGCGCATGAGGTCGTCCTCGAGCGACAGGTAGAACTGGGTCTCGCCCGGATCGCCCTGACGACCGGAGCGGCCGCGCAGCTGGTTGTCGATACGACGGGACTCGTGGCGCTCGGTTCCGATAACGGTCAGGCCGCCGGCGGCAAGCACGCGCTCGCGCTCGGCCTTGCAGGTCTCCTTGGCCTCGGCGTTAAACTGCTCGAGCTGCTCGGGCGTCACGTCCTCCATGGTCAGGCCCTCGTACTCCAAGCGCTCGCGCACCAGCTCGTCGGGGTTGCCGCCCAGCAGGATGTCGGTACCACGACCGGCCATGTTAGTAGCGATGGTCACGGCGCCGTAGCGTCCGGCCTGGGCAACGATATGAGCCTCGCGCTCGTGATGCTTGGCGTTGAGGACCTCGTGCGCGATGCCGCGCTTGGTAAGGGCGGCGGACAGCTTCTCGGAGCTCTCGATGGAGACGGTGCCCACCAGGACCGGTTGCCCCTTGGCGTGACGACGCTCAACGTCGTCGGCAACGGCGTTGTATTTAGCCTGAATGGTGCGGTACACCAGGTCCTCGTGGTCCACGCGCTGCACGGGCTTGTTGGAGGGGATGACCTCGACGGGCAGCTTGTAGATCTCGCGGAACTCAGCATCCTCGGTAAGTGCCGTGCCGGTCATGCCGGAGAGCTTGTCATACAGACGGAAGTAGTTCTGCAGGGTGATGGTGGCCAGGGTCTGGTTCTCCTCGCGTACGAGCACGCCCTCTTTGGCCTCAATGGCCTGGTGCAGGCCCTCGGAGTAACGGCGGCCTTCCATAATGCGGCCGGTGAACTCGTCGACGATCTTGACCTCGCCGTTGGTGACCACGTACTGCTTATCACGGTGGAACATGTACTGGGCCTTCAGCGCCTGCTGCAGGTGGTTGACCAGCTGGCCGGAGAGATCGGCATAGATGTCATCGATACCCAGGCGGCGCTCGATCTTCTTAAGACCGCGCTCGGTGGCGGCGATGGTGTGCTTGGCCTCGTCCATGACGTAGTCGCCCGTGGGTTCAACGTCCTCGGTGGCGGTGAGCATGTCGTGCGACACGTCCTCACCGCGCTCCAGGCCGCGCACGGCGCGCGCGAAGTCCTTGTAGGTGCTGGCGGACTTAGTGCCGGCGCCCGAGATAATGAGCGGCGTCCTGGCCTCATCGATCAGGATGGAGTCGACCTCGTCGACGATGGCGTAGTTGTGACCGCGCTGCACGCGCTGCTCGGGACGGGTGACCATGTTGTCGCGCAGGTAGTCGAAACCGAACTCGGAGTTGGTGCCGTAGGTGATGTCTGCCTGGTAGGCCGGACGCTTGAGCTCGAGCGGCATGTTGTTCTGGAGCAGACCGACGGTCATTCCCAGGTACTTGTAGATGCGGCCCATCCACTCGGAGTCGCGCTTTGCCAGGTAATCGTTGACGGTAACGACATGCACGCCCTTGCCGGCGATAGCATTGAGGTAGCCGGCCAAGGTGGAGACGAGCGTCTTACCTTCGCCGGTCTTCATCTCGGCAATATGACCCTCATGAAGCGCCATGGCGCCAATGAGCTGTACGTCAAAGTGACGCATGCCCGTGATGCGCTTGGAAGCCTCGCGCACAGTGGCAAAAGCCTCGGGGAGCATGTCGTCGAGCGACTCGCCGTTGGCGTAGCGCTCGCGGAACTTATCGGTCTGGGCGCGGAGTTCCTCCTCGGTCATCTTCTCAAACTGGGGCTCAAGACCGTTGATCTGGTCGACGATCTTGTAGTAGCGCTTAAGGTCCTTATCGGATCCAAAGGACAGCAGCTTTGACATGAATCCCATGTGGTTTTCCTTTTTGGCCATCGCCCACGCCGTGCAGCTGCGGGCGAGTTAAACACAGATAATTGTACTTTAGCCAAACAGGGCGCACCCTATGCGGTCGACCTCAACCGCCACGTAATAACTACGACCAACCTGCCAAAAAGGGACTGGTTTATTTTGGCAGCTTTTATCTGGGAAAACACTGTCTCTCTGCCATTTGGTGCAATAGGGACAGGTTGGTTTGCACCAATAAAGGAAAAGGGCCGCGCACCCAAATGGATACGCGGCCCTTTAGCCATGAATGCGAGTGTTTGCTCAGCGAGCTATTTACTCAGCAGCCTCGGTGGTCTCGGCCTCGGCAGCGGCCTCCTCGACGGGAGCCTCTGCGGGAGCCTCGGCGGCCTGCTTGGCAGCCTCCTCGGCAAACTTAGCAGCACGCTTGGCCTTCTCGGCAGCCTTAGCCTCAGCGGCGGCCTTGCGAGCGGCCTCGGCCTCAGCAGCCTTGGCAGCCTTGGCAGCCTTGGCCTCCTCGGCCTTCTTGAGCTGGGCGGCAGCGGCGCCACCGAACTTGTCGGCGAAGCGCTGGACGCGTCCACCGGTGTCGACGAACTTCTGCTGGCCGGTGTAGAACGGGTGGCACTCGTTGCAAAGCTCAACCTTCATCTCGGACACGGTAGCGTGCGTCTTGAAGGTGTTGCCGCAGGAGCACGTCACCGTGCACTCGACATACTGGGGATGGATACCCTGCTTCATGGTAGGACTCCTTATTGGTCAGGCGCTGGTTACCGATCAGCGCATAAGGCGTCTTGGTTTCCGACCAAGACAACAAACTCGGCTATGGTACCACGGCGCCGCGTGTCCCACAAAAGGTTCACGGTCTTTTCGGCACGACATGAGCTGGACCTTAAATATCAACTTCATCCGAACACTCCCCCACATTCATCTCTCGTATGTATCGAGGTATTCCTGCTTGAGCGTCTGCGAGGACGACTTGATCTTT
>CABRID010000085.1 GCA_902470895.1 uncultured Collinsella sp. | reverse complement strand
GATCAGCCTCGGTCTCGTGGGCTCGGAGATGTGTATAAGAGACAGGAATACCGGTAATCGGCATCATGCCGATGCACATGCCGATGTTCTCGAAGGTCTGGAATGCCCACATGCCGACGATACCTACGCACGATAGGCGCAGGAACAGCGACTCACACTTAAAGGCGACGCGAATCGTCGAAAAGATCAGCAGCACGTAGAGGCACAAGAGAAAAAAGGAACCGCAAAAACCAAAGGTCTCGGACAGGAAGGCGAAGACGAAGTCGGTGTGGAACTCAGGCAGAAAGCCGCCGGCCGACTGCGTCGCATGGCCCAAACCCTTACCAAAGAAGCCGCCCGAGCCAACGGCGATAAGCGACTGCTGCAGGTTGTAGGCATCGTCCGAATCGGCATTATCGGGGTCGATAAAGACCGTCAGACGGTTCATCTGATACTGCTTGATGAGCACATCGTGGCCGAGCAACGAATCAAAGACCGAATCGAGCGCCAGAACGAGGGCCACCAGGCCCACGAGCAGGGCCAAGGTCGACAGCACCCATTCGCGGCGTGCACCGCTCATACAAATGACGATGGCGCCCGAAACCAGCACGACCAGGCCCGAGCCCAGGTCGCCCATGGCAACGACGGCCAAAAACGGAATGGACAGCATGCCGCAGAGCTTGACGTAGTCACGAACGGTATCGATGCGACCGTTATACTGCGAGCCAAGCGTAGCAATAAAGAAGATGGTGATGAGCTTGGCAAGCTCAACCGGCTGGAACGTCAAGCCGATACCGGGAATCTTGATCCAGCCCGTCATGCCCAGACCGCCTGTATAGGACAGACCCGGAATCTTGGGCGAGAGGATCACGATCAGGTCGATGACGAGCAACGCCGTCGAGAAATTGGAAATACCGCGCAGGTCGGTACGCCAGACCAGCACCGCCAGCACCGTACCGATTCCAATTCCCAGCAGATGGCGTGAGAACGAAGCATCGGCCTTAAACTGCGAAGCCGACCAGATAATGATGGCACCGTAGGCGACGAGGGCCACAGTAGCCACGAGCACACCGATATGCACCTTTTGGCGAAACGTGCCGCGCGAGGCCGAAAGTTGCTTGTTGACACGGTCCAGGCTGCTGCGAGAGCCGGTCTTGGTTGAACGGAACAGATCCGCCGGAGAAAAATCCATCGCAACCTCCTATCGAACCGAAGAATCGCCCGAGGCCGAAGAGGTATCGGGCTCGTCATAAATCACGCCGAGCACGTCGCGCACGACATGCATCGCGGTATCTGAGCCACCGCCGCCCTGCTCCAGGACGGTAGCGATGACATACTTGGGATCATCGGCCGGTGCATAGGCGCAGAACCACGCGTATTCGTCCTCGCCACTTTTCTCGCCCGTGCCCGACTTGCCGTATACCTGCGGCGTCAGGGTGCCAAAGTGCGCCGCCAGGGACGTCGATGCCGTGTAAATCACGTCGTGCATGCCGTTGCGAACAAGAGCCAAATCCGAATCGCTGTTGATCTTGGCCTCCAGGCGCTTCTTCTTGCCCTTGCCATTGTACTTATAGGCATCGCCGTCGCCATCGCGCGACACGGCAGACAAAAATACGTGAGGCACGTACTGTTTGCCGCCGTTGGCAAGACCCATATAGGCGCACGCCATCTGCAGGGGCGTCACCAGGATGTCGCCCTGGCCGATAGCAATGTTGGTCATATCGCCGGCATTCCACTTGCGGTCCTCGGCAGAGGCGTCGGTGAAGTATGACTCTTTCCACTCGGCATCGGGAATACGACCCGCGCCCTCACTCGGCAGATCGATACCGCAGGTCTTGCCTAGGCCCCAGCGACGAAAGACCTCCTGCAGGCCCTCGGGATGTTGCTCGTCATAAAAGAACGCCTTACCCATGTCGTAGAAGACGGGGTCGCACGAGTTGGCGATACCCGACTGCAGCGTCATGGTGCCGTGGCCAGACGTCAGCCAGCAGCGCTTGCCCCAAGCCTTGCCCAGACCCGTCCAATAACCCGTGCAGTTGGTTGTCTGCGTTGAAGTGTAGGTTCCAAACTCAAGACCGGCCAGTGCCGAGAGCGGCTTGATGGTCGAAGCCGACATGTACTGTCCGCTAATGGCGCGGTTGAGCAGCGGGTGCGAACCCTTGTCATCATTGAGCTCGGTCCACACGTCATTTGAGACGCCGCCGATAAAGACGGACGGATCGAACTTGGGCTGGCTCGCCATGCCCAGGATCTCGCCATTGTTGGGATCGAGACACACCACAGCGCCGTTGCCGGCATTGCTGTAGCCAGTGGTCTTGGCAAGCTCGATAGCGCTCGCCAGTGCCGTCTCGCAGGCCTGTTGGATCTTAAGGTCGAGCGTGAGCTTAATGTCGGAGCCGGCCTTCGCGGGCACGGCGCCGGCCTGACCGGTCACATTGCCCGAGGCATCGACCTTGACGGTCTGCTCGCCACGAATACCCTGCAGCAGGTTTTCGTAGTAGCTCTCAACGCCCGCCTGGCCCACGATATCGCCCGACTGGTACGTAATCTTGCCAGCAGAAGCATCATCATCGCCAGAGGTTTTCTTATTCTGGGCCTCGAGCTGCTCGGAGGTAATGGTGCCGGTATAGCCCAAGATATGGCATGCCGTCTCGCCGTATGGATACTGGCGCTCGGTACGCTCGGCAATCTTGACGCCCGGGAACTCGCCGGCGTGTTCCTTGATATAGGCAACCGTGGAGCGACGGACGTCCGTCGCGATGGTATGCAGGCTCTGAGCGCCCTCTGTATTGTCCTGAATATTGCGAAGGACCGCCACATAAGGCATTCCAAGCACGTTGGCAAGATGGCGAACCAGAACCTCATCCTCGGCAAGGTCGCGGTAGGCCACGACAGCAAGTGAGGGACGGTTCTGGACAAGCGCCACGCCATTGCGGTCGAGGATGCGGCCGCGCACAGCGGGTGTGGTAACGGTGCGAGTCTGATTACTATTGGCCTGCTTCTCGTAATAGTCCGACGAGACCATCTGCATGCCCCACAGCTTGACGGCAAGTGCCGCAAACATCGCGCCCACACCCGTGGTGAGGATGGAAAAGCGGCCCTTAAAGGCGGTCGCCGCGGTATTGCCCTCGCCCTCGGTGGCGCGCGGGGCCGTTCCATGCTGTGTATCGTAGGTAAAACGGGAATCGCCTCGACGCATGATGACCAGCGCGACCACGATGGCCACAACCAGCACGATACCGGCGATAATAACCGTCATCTGGGAAGACATCTACGGGCCTCCCCTATTTGAGCTTGCGGGTCTTGGGCTTAAAGCGCATACCCGTCTGGCGTCCGCCACGTGCGGAGAATCCATAGCCGGACTGCGGCACGACGCCGGACATCAAAAACGGAATGGCAACCAGACCCGTCAGGATCGAGGACGGCAGCGCATGGCCGAAGATCGCCACGACAAAGCTCGTCTCCAGACCCATAAACAGCAAGATGATGCTGTAGATCACATTAATGACGAGCGCAAAGGCGCCCACGGTGACGCCGCGCGCACTCGGGGTACCGCCCGTCTGACCGACGGCGTTGTGCACCAGGGCAAAAGAACCCACGGTCAGCAGGAGCGACATAACGCCCACCGGCACGGCAGCGGACAGGTCATAAAACAAGCCGCTGCAAAAACCGCACACGACGGCACGGGTCGGGTCGCCCGAGAACACGCTTAGGCACACCAGGATAATCATGAAGTTGACGCGACCGCCCGCAATGGAGATCTGCGGTGCCAGGCCTGCCTGCAGCAGCACGCACACGATGGCGGCGATCACAAACGTACGGGAGCTCATCCCCTGCTCGTGTAGATCCATGGACATGCCCCCTATTCGCTCGAGCCAGAATCGGTCGTCTCGGACGTGTCGGAACTGTCATCCGAGCTCTCGTCCTTCGTCTTGGTCGCAGCGTCGCGCGACGTTCCCTGCGGCGTGCTGTTGGCCGTACTCACGTCCTCATCCGAGGCCGATTGTTCGTCGGTCAGCGAGGTGATGACCAGCACTTCCTCGTTGTTCTCGGCCGTGGTCTGAGCGCGCACCACAATGGTGTAGTACACGTCGTTTGCCGATTTCTCAACCGACGAGACGGTGCCAAGCGGTAGACCCTTGGGGAACACGCCACCGATGCCCGAGGTCACGATGATGTCGCCAACCTTAACATCGGAGTCGACGCTCACGTACTCAAGACGCAGCGTGCCGTCAGCCTGACCCTGCAGCATGCCCTGGGCGCGCGTGTCCTGCACCATGGCGGATACGCCGGAGTTCTCGTCGCCAATCAGGCGCACGGTGGACGTTTTGGCCGAGACTTCGATGATCTGGCCGATAACACCGGCCGAACTCGTCACAGGCATGTTGATGGTAAGCCCGTCGGCAGAACCCTTATCAATCGTGACGGTCGAGGTCCAGGCATCGCCCGAGGCACCAACGATACGAGCTGCGGTCGATTTGAGGTTGTAGGTCGACTGCAGGCCGACCAGCCCCTCCAGACGCTCAGCGGTCTTTTGAGCCTCAGAAAGCTCGGCGACCTTAGAGGTCAGCTCCTCATTTTGCTTCTTGAGCTCGTCGAGCGTGTCCTGCGACGCCGTTAGGTTAGAGAACACGTTGCCAATCGCATTGAAGGGAGCCGCCACAGCCGAGCCCACAAAGCGCACCGGAGAGGTAATCGTCGTTACGCCCGAACGCACGGCATGAATCGGCCCTGCCTCGCCCTCGCGGATGTAAAACGTGAGCAGCAACACCGAAATCAGGCTGAAAACAATCAACGGGCGCATACCCGTTGATTGTCGCTTGGTATTCAGATTTGTGGAGAAACCCGAAGATCGTGCCAAATGGAATCCACCTTTTGGAAATTAAGCATTGGTCTGGACGAAGCCGCCATCAAACGCATTGGCCTCGAGCACGCGGGCGCAGCCGTTAACGACATTATCGAGCGCCGTGGGGCTGACGTTGACCGAAACACCGGTCTCATCGCGCAGGCGCACGTCGAGACCGCGCAGCAGCGCACCGCCACCGGTCAGCAAAATGCCGTAGTACATAAGGTCCGAGGCAAGATCGGGAGGCGTAGCGTCGAGTGCGTCCTTGACGGCCTTGGCCATCTCGTCGAGTGGCTTGTTGAGTGCGCGACGAATCTCCTCGCTCTCGATGCGCACGGTCTTGGGCAGACCGGTGATCACGTCGCGGCCGTTGACCTCGACGTCGAGCTCGTCCTTGAGCGGCACGGCGGAGCCGACCTTGATCTTGATGTCCTCTGCCGTACGCTCGCCGATGGCAAGGTTGTAGGCATCGCGAACGTGCGTGAGGATGGCCTGATCGAACTCGTCGCCGGCAATACGGATGGACTGCGAGACGACGATGCCGCCCATAGCGATAACGGCAACCTCGGTGGTACCGCCACCGATGTCGATGACCATGGAGCCGGTGGGCTCCTCGACAGGCAGGTCGGCGCCGATAGCAGCAGCCATGGGCTCCTCGATCAGGTAGGCCTGGCGAGCGCCGGCCTGGATCGTAGCCTCAAAGACGGCACGCTTCTCGACCGACGTGACGCCGGAGGGAACGCAGACGACAACGCGCGGACGCGGGGTCCACGGATAGCGCTTCTCGGAAGCCTTGTCGATAAAGTAGCGAAGCATGGCCTCGGTAACATCGAAGTCGGCGATGACGCCGTCCTTCAGGGGACGAACGGCCACGATGTTGCCGGGCGTACGGCCGAGCATGCGCTTTGCCTCGATACCGACCGCCAGGATGCGCTCGTCGTTCTTGTCGATGGCGACAACAGAGGGCTCGCGAATGACAATGCCCTTGCCGCGCACGGAGACAAGCGTATTTGCGGTGCCGAGGTCGATGGCAAGATCGCCCGCATAGCTACCGAAGAACATATCCATCAAAGAAAACAACGCAACTCCTGATGTGTTGGATGATTGCTGGAAAACTACTAGCTCATGATACTAGCGCAAGCCCGGCACCTCACTTGCGGTGAAGCGCCGGGCAAAGCTAAATCCCATAAGGTCACTACTGGTTGTCAGCAGCCGAGAAATCCATATCGAGCGAGGAAACGGCCCAGCCGATATGATTGTCGGAGCGCACGAATTTGACGGTGTACTCCTGCTCGCCGCCCTTGGACAGCGATGCCTTCACCTTAGCGGTCGTCTCGGTCATGGACTGATCCATGCCCTCGACGGACACGGTGGCACCCTGCGGAATCGAGGAGATGATCATCGACTTGGCGTCCTCGGACAGGCTCGAGGCCAGGCAAGACTCGGCCTTTGCGGTGTCACCGTCGCCGGCAGCCTGGAACAGATCGGTGATAACCGACTCCTGCGAGGGGAAGCCAAAGCCGCGCGTGTAGGCAAAGCCCAGACCGCCCGCAGCAATCAAGATGAGCAGAAGCAGCACGATGAAGACTTTGAGACCCGTGTGGCGATGGCGACGACGGACCTTGGCCTGCTTACGATCCTGACGGTCCTGCTGGACCATCTCGGACTCGGACAGCGTAAAGAAGCCGGTGTCCGAGGGATCGGGCATAAACTGACCGGTCGCGCCCGTAGGATCGAGCGGATCGACGGCAGGAGCGTCCATCGCGGGCGCCGGAGCCGTGGCCATAGCCGTCTGGGCAGACAGCGCGGCAAGCGAATCGTGCACGCGGGCAAGCTCATCGGCCTGCTCGGAGGTGAGCTGGTAGATGCCATCGGCAGTAGCGGCGTTAAAGGCGTCGAGTGCGTCGGAGGGGCGGCCGGCGGCAGAAAGTGCCTGACCCATGCCGGCGTTGAGCGCACGCGTGTCGTCGCGGGGGCCGGCAAAGTCGATAGCCGTGCGGTAGGTCTCCACGGCATCCGCCGGACGGCCGAGCTTAATGAAGCAACGACCAAGCTCGCCCAGTGCGGCGGCAGGAGCCGGATTGGCGCCGTCGATGGCAGCCTGACGGAAGGCGGTTCCCGCGTTGGCATAGTCGCCCGACTGGAACAGCGCATTGCCCAGGCCGAGATAGGCCTTGAACGGCGTGGCATAGGAAGCATCCTGCGTAGCGGCAGAGAACGCCTGAGCGGCCGTCGTGTAGTCGCCCACGGCCGCGAGTGCCTTGCCGCGGTTGGTGAGCAGCGCGCCGCGCTTGCCGTAGGTGCCGTCATTGAGGGCAGCGGCGTAGGCCTCGGCGGCCTCGGCATACATGCCCAGGTGCATCAAGGCGTTGCCACGAAGGTGATCGGCCTCGCCCATAATCTCATCGGGAGTTTTTGCCGCCCCAAGCATCTGGGCTGCAGCGGAAAAATCACCCGCGCGGTAAGCGGCGCGGCCCTGTTGGATCAGCTGGCTATTCAAGGAAGTCCCCTTTACTCGTGAACGATCTCGACATGGACGATCTCGTCGCCGGCACGCAGCTGCGAAATCACATCGAGACCCTCGACCGTGGTACCAAAGACGGTGTAACCGGAATCGAGGTTATGCTGGGCACCCAGGCAGAAGTAGAACTGCGAACCCGCGGAATCGGGGTCCATGGAGCGTGCCATGGCAAGGGCACCATCGACATGGCTGTTGCGCGGATTGGTGGCAAACTCGCCCTTGATGCAGTAGCCGGGACCACCGGTACCGGGCATGCCGTCAGGGCCCTCAAGACCGGCAGCGACGTCGGCGCCGGACATATCGCGGGTATTGGGGTCGCCGCCCTGAATGACAAAGCCGGGCACATAGCGATGGAACTTAAGGCCATCATAGAAACCCATCGTGGAAAGCTCGCAGAAGTTCGCGACATGAATGGGAGCGCCCTCACCGTCAAACTTGACCTTGATGGTACCCTTCGACGTCTCGATAACGGCGCACTCGTCGCCGGCAAGCTGATACTCGGGCGTGTAGAGCTCTTTCTTAAAACCAAACATGTGGTTCCTTCCTCGTGCGTTTAAAGCATATTTGTACGAATTGTAGCAATAAGCATGCGCTTACATCAATTGCGCACGTAGGTTATGCCGACTATGGCGAACTAATTTTAGGAACGCTGCTGCGGCTTCCAGGAACCCACATTGGCGTCGTACTGGTTCAGTGCGCTGTTGCCGCCCTGCGCGATGGGCGCCAGGATATCGCTTTGGTGGGAACTCATCGACTCACCATCGGGAATGGCCAGCGAGATGTCCCAGCTCTGACAGATCACGTCGACACGCTCGTACATCCACTCGGCAAGCTGCTTTAAGTGGGCGATGTCATCCGCATAGACCGTATCGTCCTGATACTTAAGGTTGTTAAGCTCATCTTGCGTCTTTTTGATCTGGTCGCGCAGGGCGTAGGCACTCTGCGACAGCTCCTGACGGGTGGACAGTGGCGTTCGAAGATAGCCATTGTTAAAAGAATCGATGACCTCGCCGATCTGGTCCTCGTCACCGTAGGACACGATGGTCTGATACAGACCGTCGAGCCTGGTATAGAGCTGATCATCGGTGAGCACAGTTTCTTCCTGGACCACCTCGGCAGAATCGTCCTGCTTGGTATCGTCCTCAGTCGCCTCGCCCTTTTGGCGCGTGGGGAAGGTCGTCTGCGCGGCCTGGCCAAACTGGTCATAGAAGCCAGGCATGACACCCATGGGATCGGCCGTCACGAACCAATACGCACCACCGCACACGACGGCAAGGACCGCGATGACGATGAGCGGCCTGTCTCTTATACACATCTGACGCTGCCGACGATACTCCTTGTGTAG
>CABRID010000084.1 GCA_902470895.1 uncultured Collinsella sp. | reverse complement strand
AGGCCCGATTTTGCCTCTTGACAATGTCCTGCTCATATTAAAAGGAACGTCCCCATCTGCCGGATTAGGAGAGACTCTCCAGCACGCGACGGAGCTCATGCTGAACGGCGTGGTCGCGGTTGCAGCCTACGACGCGATCGGCCACCGCCTTGAGCGCGGGGCGCGCATTTTCCATCGCGCAGCCCGTGCCGACAAAGCGAATGATCTCGTAGTCGTTCATCGAGTCGCCAAACGCCATGACCTCGTCGCGTTCGACGCCATAGTGCTCCATGAGCTGCTCGATTCCCGAGGCCTTCGACACACCAGGCTGCATGGCATCGATCCATGCGTTTCCAGAAGGCGCAAAGGTAAAAAGCTGGCCAAGCTCGCGCTGCAGTACGTAGGCACTGTCCATAACGGCACAGTCATCGCAAAAGATACTCGCCTTGATGATATTTACGCTGGGATCGGGCAGCTCCCAAATGCGCTCGGCATTGGGAAGGTCCTTATCGACCTCACGCACGAACTTGCACTCGTCATCGAGCAAGAAGGACTTGGTTCGGTCAAAGAGCGCAAGATGCAGATTGGGAAACGTCCTGACGGCTTGGGCGAGCCTTCGAATCGCCAGGTGCGAATACACCTCACGGTCTACCATCTTACCGTCGGCGTAGACTTGGGCGCCGTTAGCGGCAACAAAGTCCATCTTGTCGCGAACGGGCGCAAAGAACTCACACAGGCGATCGTAGCGACGACCTGACGATGCGGCGAAATGCACGCCATGCTCGTGTAGCGCCAGAATCAATTCGTAGGTCTCGGGAGGCACCTGGCCGTTTTCGTCAAGCAGTGTGCCGTCCATATCGGATGCAATCAGTTTAAACATAGAAAAGCTCCCTTCGGGCTTGTTGGAATCGAACGTGTATCCGATTCCAACGTACCCAAAGGGAGCTCAAATAAGACTCCGCGGGCGCAAACGTTTCAAGGACCTGGCAAATAGCTCACACATGCCAGAGGTCCTACGGTCGCGGCGTCAGGCAGCCCGCCAAAGAGTGTCCCCGACGACTAGTCGTTTAAGAACGTCCCCGATGACTAGTCGGCATAGGTGAAGGTTGTAACGTCGAACATGCCCTCGGGGCGGATGCGGAGCGTCGGGATGACCGGCAGGGGCAGGAAGATAATGCCCATGATGGGGTCGAGCGGCGGCTCAATACCCATGGCGCGCGCCTTGACCATAAAGTCGTCGTGCTGCGCGGCAACGTCCTCGGCCGTGCCCTCGCTCATAAGGCCACCGAGCGCCAGCGGAATGCGCGCCACGACCTCGCCGTTGCGCACCAGCACGTGGCCGCCCTGGCCCACGGCCTCGACGGCAGCCATCATATCCGCCGCATTGTCGCCCACCACGCACACGTTGTGCGAGTCGTGGCCGATCGTGGAGGCAATGGCACCACCGGTGATGGTGAAACCGCGCACCCAGCCGCGACCGATATGCTTGCCGACCAGGCCCAGGCCAGCGGGGCCGTCGCCATCGGCGCCCTCGGCCTGCAGCGACACGCCGCGGCCGTGACGCTCGATCAGCATAATGCGGCGCAGACCCTCGGCACTCTCGGGGCGAGCCACGCCCGTGATGGCCTTACCCGGTACCACGTCAATCACGGCCTCGCCCGGCTTAAAGGCATAGTCGAATACGTCGAGCGAAAGCTTCGGCAGCTTAACGGAGGCGCGCAGCTCATCGGCAAGGGCTGCAACCTCGGCCATCTCGGGTGCAATCTCGCCCACAAAGGTGCCATCCTGCGCCACCAGGGCACCGGCGGCATAAACACGATGCGGAGCCTTAGCAAACGTCAGGTCATCGAGCAACAGCAGGTCAGCGCGCTTGCCCGGGGCGATTGCGCCGCGGAGCTCGTGCGGGTCGCGACAACCGTGGTCCAGACCAAACGCCTCGGCCGTAGAAAGGGACGCCATAGAGATGGCAACCACGGGGTCAATACCGGCCTCGATAGCCACGCGGCAGGCGTTGTCGATCATACCGGTCGAAAGCGCATCGGAGGGAGCACGGTCGTCAGTCGCAAAACAGCAGCGGCGGGCGCGCGCGGGATTCTCCAGCAGCATCGGGGACAAATTGGCCAGGTCGTGGCTGCACGTGCCCTCACGCAGCATCACATACATGCCGCGGGATAGCTTGTCGAGCGCCTCCTCGGGAATCGTCGACTCGTGGTCGGCGATAATGCCCGCTGCGGCATAGGCGTTGAGGTCCTTACCGGCAACGAGCGGCGCATGGCCGTCGACCTGCTTGGACGGCGTCTGGTTGGCAGCATCGATGCGAGCACAGGTCTCGGGGTCGGCCATAAAGACGCCCGGCAGGTTCATCATTTCGCCCAGACCAAAGACATCGCCTGGATGCTCGGCAAAAAACGCCTGCATATCGGCAGCCGAAATAACGGCACCGGCCTGCTCGTCGGGCAGCGCGGGCACGCACGAAGGCATCATGTACTTGATGGAGATGGGTGCGCGGCGGCCGTCCTCGATCATAAAGCGCAAGCCGTCGAGACCGGCAACATTGGCAATCTCGTGGCTGTCGGCAATGGCGGTGGTAGTACCGCGCGTCGCGGCCATGCGAGCATACTCGGCGGGGCGGATGTTCGAAGACTCGATATGCAGATGCCCGTCAATAAAACCGGGAGCGAGATAGCGACCCTGGCAGTCGATGACCTCAGTTGCCTCGTAGGTGCCAGCAGCATCGTCGCGACCATCGTAGAGCACGCCGACGATCACACCGTCCTTGACGGCAACGCTACCGGGCGCCACACGCTGGCCATACACGTCGACGATCTGCGCATTGGTAAACAGCGTGTCGACGGGCACGCGACCCTCGGCGGCCTCGATCACAGTCCTCATGACCTCAACGGACATACATACTCCTTTAACCGTAGAAAAAAGCTGCGGAGCGGGCAAACCTTCACCGCAGCAGGCCAATAGCCATTGTATGCCCAAAAGGAAGCCCTGCTAACACCCCTTCCGCTTAACGGCACCGCCAAATGATCCCTCCGTCCCCAAGGGATCGTCGCAACCAAAAAAGGCCGCGGCCGGAAATCCCGGCTGCGGCCTTGTTGCACTTGTGAGGTCAACTCGCTCGTTAGACCAACTTGAAGCCCTTGCGCTTGCCCACGGAGAGGGTATCGCCCAGCTTGAGGGCGCTGGGATCGATGTTGTAGCTCTTGGGAGCCACGGCCTTGCCGTTGATTTTGACGCCGCCGCCGTCGATATCGCGGCGGGCCTGGCCGGCGCTGGCCGAAAGACCCAGGTCCTTGAGCAGGCCGGCGAGGTAGATCTGGCCCTCGTCGTTAACAGTCAGCTCAACGTGCTTCTCGGGGAAGTCGGCGAGCTGGCCCTCCTTGAATACGCGGTCGAACTCGGCCTGAGCCTCGTCGCCGGCGCCGGCGCCGTGGTAGGTGTCGCACAGGTCGCGACCCAGAGCGCGCTTGAGCTCATAGGGATCGGCAGAGCCGTCGGCCAGGGCGGCGTCGATCTTGTCGACCTCGGCCGGGGTGAGCGAGCTCGCCAGGCGGTAGTACTTGCCGATCATCTCGTCGGGGATGGACATGGTCTTGCCAAACATATCCTTGGGAGCATCGGTCAGGCCGATGTAGTTGCCATAGGACTTAGACATCTTGCGCACGCCGTCGGTGCCCTCGAGCAGCGGCATGGTGAGCGCGATCTGCGGCTCCATGCCCATCTTCTCCATGAGCTCGCGACCAGCGAGCAGGTTGAAGAGCTGGTCGGTGCCGCCCATCTCCACGTCGGCCTTGATCTGAACGGAGTCGAAGGCCTGCATCACGGGGTACAGGAACTCGTGCAGGGCGATCGGCGTCTGAGACTGGTAGCGCTTAGTAAAGTCGTCGCGCTCAAGGATGCGGGCGACGGTGAACTTGGAGCACACCTGCAGCAGGCCGGCCAGATCCATCGAAAGGATCCAATCGCCGTTGTGCACGATGGTGGTCTTCTCGGGGTCCAGGATCTTCATGGCCTGGCTCACGTAGGTCTCGGCGTTGGCCTCGATCTGCTCCTGCGAAAGCTGCGGACGCGTGGAGTTCTTGCCCGAGGGATCGCCGATCAGCGCGGTGCCGTTACCGATGATGAGGGTAACGTTGTGGCCCAGGTCCTGGAACTGACGCATCTTGCGCAGCGGCACGGCGTGGCCCAGGTGCAGGTCGGGACTGGTGGGGTCGACGCCGAGCTTGATGTTGAGGGGCTCGCCCTTCTCAAGCTTCTTGCGAAGGTCGGCCTCGGGAACGATCTGCGCGGCGCCCGAGGTGATGATACGCATTTGCTCGTCAACAGACAGCATTGGGTATCCTCCTTTTGCTATAGCACCCTCGCCGAAAACGGCGGTGCTGGAAGTCCATAAACTCTCTTATGATAACAAACTGACGCGACGCGGCACCTACGACAGGAAAATCCTCGTCCTGCCGCATGCGTCAATGGCAACTGGCAGACGCGTACCGTCACGCTCGACCAGATAGCGTACCTGCCGACGACGCAAGCAGTCGCGGCAACGGACCTGTCCCGTCGCATCGGTGGCGCAGACGCCCTCGGCGGTCAGCAGGCAGTGCTCGCACACCATAAGCTCGGGACGGTCGGCGTCGACCGGACCCAAGACGCCGGGTTCAGCAGCCAGTTCGGCAATACGCTCCGCATCATTGCCGAGCAACTCGGCCGGCAAGTACACCCGCCCCGCACCGAGTCCGCGCAGCCAGGTAAGCGTGGCCCGATTCGCGCAGAACACCGGCGCCGCCACGTCAAACGTCACGCCCAGCTCGCGAGCGATCACCACCTGTCCCAGGTTGCGGCAGACGACGCGCCCGGCACGCTGCATCAGTGAGCGGGTCCGGTCAGCGTCACCTGTGCGGTACACCTCGTCAAGCACCACAACGGCGTCGGACAAATCGAGTTCTCCGCGCGGGTCGGCATCCATCAGTTGCCAAGCAAAAACCATGCGAGTGGGAACCGCGCACTCCACCAACTCCGTCGACGCACCGCCATCCACCGCAACGCCCTCAAAGGGCAGCACCTCAACGGCACGCGCAACAGGCGCAATCGCATCCGCCTCGGCCCGCATGCGCTCCAACACTGCCGCCGTCTGATCCAACACGCCGGCGCTGCGAATCAGGTACACCTCGCAGCCCGTGTCCACCTTACGCTTGCAATGCACGACGACGCGCTTCCCCGCTGCGGCATCCACCGGGCAGGGCACCTGCGGCCAGCGCTTGGGCACATCGGGACGCGCGTCGACACCCGGATAGAACCGAATCTCGAGCATGTCACCCGCCGCCACGGCGGCGTCGAGCTCAACGGTCACCTCTTCGTGGCCCACAGCGACCAAGCGCCCCACGCGCACGCCCTGGTTAATTGCGCGCTCAAAGCTCATGAGCTCGGCACCCGATCTCCCCCGCAGATACGCATCGGTGAACCCACGGTTGAACGACCTACCCAGCTCACGCTCAAGCTCCGCCACGATATCGGGCTCCCACGCGCCGTCGCGCACCATATCGAGCGCCCGGCGCCACACCTGCACTACGTTGAACACATAGTCGGGATTCTTCATGCGCCCCTCGATCTTGAGCGACGCCACGCCGGCGGCAACGAGCTCGGGCAGGTGTGCAATGCCCAGATAGTCACGTGGGCACAGCAGGCGGTCGCCCTCAACGGAAACAACGCTCTCCCCCGCCTCGTCCACCAAGTCATATGCCAGACGGCAGGGCTGTGTGCAGTCACCGCGCATCGCCGAGCGAGCGCGCCGCAGTGCCGAGAACTCACAGGCGCCCGAGTAACCGATGCAAATGGCACCGTGGCAGAAAACCTCAATCGGCACGCCCGTGGCGCACAGCGCGGCAATCTCGTCGACCGTCAGCTCGCGTGCCGTCGTCACGCGCTCGACTCCCAACTCGTCGGCAGCCAGTCGCACGGCGCCCTCGCTATGGACGCCCGCCTGCGTGGACAGGTGAATCTCGACCCCGGGAATCGCCGCGCGCAACGCGCAAGCCAGCCCGGCATCCGCCACGATCAAGGCATCGGCACCCAACGCATACGCGTGCGCTCCCAGCGCCACCGCGTCTGCCAACTCGTCGTCGAACACAAAAACATTGAGCGTCACGTACACGCGCACGCCATGGGCATGCGCCACGGCGCAGCCGCGCGCAAACTCGTCATCCGTAAAGCCATGCGCGCTCACGCGCGCGTTGAAACCGCCCAGGCCCGCATAGATGGCATCGGCGCCCGCCGCAACAGCCGCGAGCATCTGGTCGAGTCCGCCCGCCGGCGCCAGCAGTTCGGGCAGCGCCGCCCCAGCGGCCCCCGACCCGTTCATACATTGTCCGTTCGGCCCCATCGCCCGAATCGCCATCGGCAAACTCCTTACCAAGGTATGCATTCACTCTGAAAAATGCCGTCTTCCAGCATACACGAGGCCTCGGGCGCCCCGTTTGGTTTATCGTGTAATAACTTATGTCCATCCTGCCCCGACGGCACATCCGCCGTCCGGCGCGACATACCTGGAGGTCAATATATGGGTCCTCGCCAACGACAGGGACGCAGCCGTTCAAAGACGCATGCCCTGCCCATGATCCTGCTCTCGTTTTTGGGCTTTCTGCTGATTGCAGGCGTAGCGTTTGGCATCGGCATGGTCGGCAACGTCAACCGCTGGCTGTCCGACCTGCCCGACTACACCGACGCCAACGCCTATCTGGTAAGCGAGCCCACCGAGATCGTCGACTGCAACGGCAACAAGATCGCAAGCTTCTACACGCAAAACCGCAAGTCCATCACCAAGGACCAGGTTTCCCCGTACGTGCTGCAGGGCACCGTCGACGTTGAGGACGAGCGCTTCTACGAGCACGGCGGCATCGACCTGTGGGGTATCGCGCGTGCCGCGGTGGCAACCCTCGGCGGCGGCCACGAGGGCGCCTCGACGATCACCCAGCAGCTGGTGCGCAACACCATCCTGCAGGAGGAGCAGTTCGACTCGACCATCGAGCGTAAGGTACGCGAGGCCTACATCGCCATCAAGATGGAGGATATGTACTCCAAAGACGAGATCCTCATGATGTACCTCAACACCATCTACTACGGCCACGGCGCCTACGGCATCGAGGCCGCGGCCGAGACCTATTTGTCCAAGAGCGCCGCCGACCTCACCCTGAGCGAGGCCGCGCTGCTGATCGGCCTTCCCAACTCGCCTTCGCAGTACGACCCCACGGTCAATCCCGACCTGGCGCTGTCCCGTCGCAATAAGGTCCTCGACAACATGCTGCGCTTGGGCCACATCACGCAGGAAGAGCACGATGCCGCGCAGGCCGAGCCCATCACCCTTAACGTGACCGAGATTTCGGGCAGCGGCGTCGACGTGTACTCGCAGCCCTATTTTGTCTCCTATGTGAAGCAGCTGCTGGAGCAGGAGTTCTCGACCGACGTACTCTTTAAGGGCGGTCTGACCGTCAAGACCACCATCGATCCCACGATGCAGCAGGTGGCGGAGAACGCCTTGCGCGAGCAGTTGGACACGCTCTCGCTCGATGGCCTGGACATGGGCATGGTCGTCGTCGACCCCAAGACCGGCTACATCAAGTGCATGGTGGGTGGCTACGACTACAATGCCGACGAGAACCACGTGAACCACGCCACGGCCAAGCGCCCCGTCGGTTCCACCTTTAAGGCCTTTACGCTCGCCACCGCCATCCAAAACGGCATGAATCCCAACGTCACTCTTAACTGCAACTCGCCGCTCAAGGCTAAGGGCACCACGACCGAGGTCCAAAACTACGCCAACCAGAGCTATGGCAACATCACGCTCAAGCAGGCAACGGCATACTCCTCCAACACCGGCTATATCCAGGTGGCCGAGGCCGTCGGCAACAGCAAGATTATCTCGCTCGTCAAAAAACTCGGCATCGATCCTTCTAAGGACAATATCGAGGACGTTCCCGTCATGACGCTCGGCACCGGCTCTATCTCTCCGCTCGAGATGGCGTCCGCCTACGCGACGTTTGCCAACGGAGGCAAATACCGCCAGCCAATCGCCATTACCGAGATCGACTCGCGCACCGGCTCGGTCCTGTACCAGCACACCGATAACCCGCAGCAGGTGCTCACCGAGGGCGAGGCCGCCGCGGTCACCGATGTCCTTTCCGGCGTCATGCAGGGCAGCGGTACGGGCGCTGCCGGCGCCCTGAGCGTCAATCAGCCCTATGCCGGCAAGACCGGCACCACCGACAACACCACCAACCTGTGGTTCTGCGGCTACACCCCGCAGCTCGCGTGCGCCCTGTGGACCGGTTATTCCGCAGGCGAGATCCCCATCCAAAAGTACGGCACGGATCTGCTGGGCGACAGCACCAACCTGCCCGTCTTTAAGCGGTTTATGAACACCGTCCTTGCCGGCACCGAGCGCGAAGAATTTGCGACCGGAACGGCCCCCACGTACAAGAACAACAGCGTCTGGAAGTTCTACGGCACTAACAACACCAAGAAGACGGAGAACAACGAGGACGAAGACAAGGACGAAGAGGAAACCACCACAACGACCACGACGACCACAACGACCACCGAAACCACGGGTGGCGACACCACCGGCGGCACCGGCACGACGGGCGGCTCGACCGGTGGCTCAACTGGCGGCTCGACCGGCGGCGATGGCGGCACACCCACGCCTACGCCTACGCCCACTCCCGACCCCTCGCCCACGCCTGACGATACCTGTCTCTTATACACATCTCCGAGCCCACGAGACCGAGGCTGATCT
>CABRID010000083.1 GCA_902470895.1 uncultured Collinsella sp. | reverse complement strand
ACACAAGGAGTATCGTCGGCAGCGTCAGATGTGTATAAGAGACAGGCTGATGGGCACCGAGATGATCAGAGTGATCAGCAGCAGGTAGAACGAGTCGAACAGCTGGTAGAGCACGCCGCCCTGCGTTCCGTTGGCGCGCGACGGCTCTGTGAGAAAGCCCGGCTGGAACAGCGTCGAGATGCCCTCGAACAGGATATAGGCCACCATGGAGATGACGATGAGCATGACGATGGCGACGATCGCCGTCAGCACGCCCGTGGCGATGCGATCCTGTTTTTGGACACGCCCGAGCCTCGCCTCGTCGATGTGGATGCGCGTGCTAGCCACGAGCCTCCGCCCCCTTGCGGCCAATGAGATGGATGATCAGGATGAAGATGAGGCTCATGCCCATCAGCAGCAGACCGAGTGCCCACAGGACGTCGTCCTGGGCCGAGCCCTCGGCGTAGACCGCCATGGACGTGGTGAGCGTGGTGGTGATGGTGGACGCCGGCGACAGCAGCGACGTCGGCATGGCCTCGATACCGCCGATAACCATGCGCACGGCGAGCGTCTCGCCAAAGGCGCGGGTCATACCCAGGATGACCGCAGTCATGAGCGACGGCATGGCGGACTTGAGCACCACGTGCCAGATGGTCTGCCAGCGGGTGTAGCCCAGCGCGAGCGAGCCCTGACGGTAGCTGTCGGGCACGGCGCGCAGGCCATCGACCGAAAGGGTGGTCATGGTCGGCAGGATCATGACGGCTAGCACGATGGCGCCGGGCAAGATGCCCAGACCCGTGCTCACGTGGAAAACGCTCTTCATAAGACCGACGACCACGTGAAAGCCGATCAGGCCAAAGACGACCGAGGGAATGCCGGTCAAAAGCTCAATAAGCGGCTGAAAGACCTTGGAGCCAAATTTGGGTTGGATCTCGACCGCAAAGATGGCAGAGCCGATGGCGATGGGCAGCGCGATAAGCGTGGAGAGCACCATGACCGCAAACGAGGTGACGATCAGGGGCAGGGCGCCGGTATAGGGCAGGCCGTTTTCGGCTGTGTTGGCCAGGTCCCACTTGGTGCCGGTGAAAAACTCGACGACCGAGACGCCGTCCTTGACAAAAGCCGAGAGGCCCTTTTGGGCGACCATAAAGATGAGCGCGGCAACGACAAGCGTCACGAGCGCTACGCACGCGCCCGTGACGCCCAGGCCCACGTTCTCAAGGTCGCGCTTTGGCAGCTGTTTTGCCATTGCAAACCTTTCCGGGGCGATTACTTATTTAGCAGAGACCTTGCCGCTGGCGTCCTTGACGACCTTCATGGCAGAGACGGGGATGAAGCCCTGCTCCTCGACGAGCTTGCCCTGGACGTCGTCGGAAAGCATGAACTCCAGGAAGGCCTTGGTGGCCTCGTCGGCGTCCTTGGAGCAGTACATGTGCTCGGTAGCCCAGATCTTGAAGGAGTCATCAGTGACATTCTTGCTCTTGGGCTCGACGCCCTCGACCTTGATGGCGTTGAACTTGGAGTCATCGAAGTGCGAGAAGTCGAGGTAGGAGATGGCGTTATCGGTGCTGCCCATCTGAGTCTGGACGTCGCCGGACTTGTCGAGCTCGGCGTCGCCCTTAAAGTCGACGGTCTCGTCGCCAAAGACGGCGGCCTCGAAGGTGGCGCGGGTACCGGAGCCGGCCTTGCGGTTGAGGACGACGATGGTGGCGTCGTCGCCGCCGACCTCCTTCCAGTTGGTGATCTGGCCAGAGAAGATGCCCTTGAGCTGCTCGAGGGACAGGTCGTCGACCTTGACGTTCTTGGAGACGACGGGACCCATGCCCACGACGGCAACCTCGTGGTCGACGAGGTTCTTGACCTGGTCGGCCTCGAGCTTGGTCTCGGCGAAGACGTCGGAGTTACCGATGGTGACGGTGCCGGCGGCGACAGCGGTCAGACCCTTGCCCGAACCGTTGCCCGAGCCGGAAACGGAGACGTCCGGGTTGGCATCCATGAACTTCTCGGCAGCAGCCTCGACGAGAGCCTGGAACGAGGAGGCGCCGTCGTAGGTCACCTCGCCGGAGACAGACTCGGCAGCGGCAGTGACGCTGCCCTTGTCGGCGGCGTTGGAAGCGCCTGAGCCGCCGCAGCCAACGAGACCGAGACCGACGATGCTGGCAAGACCACCAGCGAGGCCGAGGAACTGACGACGAGAATAAGCCTGATCGAGCATGATCTTCCTTTCGTACATGCGACTCGCGGGCACCCTGCCCGCTTTGCTGTTTGGAAAGATACGGCCTCGATCGGGCAGTGCCCGCGCCAACTGCGGTTTTTTACGGGCATCTGATAGACCCTTACCGCAAGCGCAGCACGGCCTTTACAAACGAATAACAAACCCGCCACCAAGCATGACCCGCCTTTTACACCAATAAAAACAAAGTTGCGGTGAAATAGTTCCTGCTTGGCCATCAAATGGCCCATTCTAGGAACTATTCCACCGCAACTTAGATTGGGAAACCGCGAGACCTTAAAGCTCTAATTCATTCAAACGGAGGATCGCAACAATATAGATCTTGAGCGCCTGCTTGAGCTGTTCCTCGTTGGCGCACTCGTTGGGGCCGTGCATCTGGCCGCCCCACGAGGGCAGCTCCAGGCCGGTCTCCTCGGGGCCAAACGAGACGGCGCGGGCAAAGTTGCGCGCGTACGTGCCGCCGCCCATGGCAAAGGGTTCAGCATGCTTGCCGGTGAACTCGTTATAGGTATCGATAAGCGCCTTCACGGCCGGATCATCGGCAGAGACCGAGAACGGCACCTTCGCGCGACCCAGCTGGCACGTCACGCCGAAACGGCCCACGAGCGGATCGAGCTGCTCGCGGATGGTATCGGCACTCGTGCTGTCGGGGAAGCGCACGTCGATGACCTGCTCGATATGGCCATCCGCCACGCGGATGACGCCAGCGTTGCAGGTAAGCGGGCCAAACGCCGGACTCGTCGCATCGATACCCAGGCCGCGGCCATAGGCGTCCGCATGCACAAAGGCCAAAAACTTGACAAACTCGTGCTCGGCGGGCGTCAACAGGCGCTTGTCACGGGCGCCAAACGCGTCCTCGGCCTCGCGCAGGTACGTCACGATGAGGCCGACGGCGTTGATCGTCCCCTCGGGCATCGAGGCATGGCCACCGATACCGTGCGCAAAAATCTGGGCATGGCCGTTCTCGAGCGCCGTAATCTCCAGGCGGTCGGCGTTCTCAACGGGCGCCGGCAGCTCATCGACGGCAATCGCAAGCTCACAGATAGACTGCGACGGAATAGCGTTGCTCGCCTCGGCACCGCTCCACGACACAATGCGCCCGCCGTCAATCTTGGAGCTCACGAACGTCGCCCCAAACTGGCCCTTCTCGGCATTGCAGACCGGGAACTCGGCATCGGGCGTAAACAGGAAATCGGGGTCTGCGTGGTTCTCCAGATAATGGTGAACGTCGGACATGCCCACTTCCTCATCGCAGCCCAGCAGTGCGCGGAAGGTGTAGCGCGGGGTAATGCCGTGCTTGAGCAGATAGGCGCCGGCGTAGAGCGACAGCACGGCCGGACCTTTGTCGTCGATCACGCCGCGGCCGAGCAGCCAGCCCTCGCGACGCTCCATCGCAAACGGGTCGGTGTTCCAACCGGGGCCGGCGGGCACCACGTCCACATGGCAGATGGTCGCGAGCTGCTTATCGCCGCGGCCCGGAATATCGGCAATGCCCACAAAGCCCTCGTCATCGCTCGTCTGGTAGCCGAGCTTCTGCGCGATGCCGAGCGCGCAATCGAGCGCGTCACGGACCGGGCGGCCAAACGGCGCGCCGGGCTCCGCATCGGCGGAAACTGCCACGGACGGATAACTCACCAACTGCTCGATATCGGCGACGACATCTTCCCAGACCTCGTCGACATACTCGGCGACGCTCTGCTCCACCTGATTCATGGACGACCTCCTTACCAATGAGCGGCGAGCCTGCCCGCCCCTCACATCACATACTTATATAGCGAAAAGTTTAGCAAGCTCGGCCACCGAGTGCACCACCGCATCGGCGCCCGCCGCCTCGTGCTCCCCCGGCGCCGCCGCGCCCGAATAGATGCCGATGCATGGCACGCCCATCGCGTGCGCGCCCTCCACATCGTTAAAGCGGTCGCTGATCATCACGGCCTCGTCGGCCGTCGCACCGAGCGCCGCCAGCGCATCGCGGACCGAATCTGCCTTGGTCTCGCGCCCCTGCGGCGGATTCATGCCAATCACGGCTTCGAACTGAGAAAGACCCAGCTCATGCACCATATCGATGCACTTCGCCTCCATGCGAGACGTCGCGACCGCCATGCGATGCCCCTGCGCGGCAAGGCAGTCGAGCAGCTCGGGGACTCCATCGAACACGGGGTACTCTTCCGGTCCCAGCTCATCAAAAAAGGCACGGTACTCGTCGGCCACCACAAGCGACTCCTCGCGCGAGAAGCCATAAAAGTCGTGAAAGCTCTTCCACAGGGGCGGCCCGATCATGCGACGCAGGTCACCCATCTGCGCCTCCGAAAACCCGCGCGCAGCCAGCGTCTTGCGCGTCGAGGTCATCACCGCCCGGCCCGTATCGGCCACCGTGCCATCGAAATCAAACAACACGACCGGCCGCCTGCATATCTCCAGTGCCTCCATCGGCATTCCTCTTCCCCAGTTGACGATTTCCACACTTACACTTCAAACTGTTGACTATTCAACAATTGAACCTAGTAATGTGGAACGACTCTACTATACTTGTCGCACTTTGCTCTCAGAAGGCGGCGCGCAAGCGCCCCAACGAAAGGTGCAATTATGTCTTTTGCCATCATAACCGACTCCACGTCGGACATCTCCCCCGCCCGCGCCCAAGAGCTCGGCATTTACGTGATTCCGCTGCATGTGATTATCGAGGGCGAGGACCTGCTCGACCAGGTGCAGATTACCGCCCAGGAGTACGTCGCGCGCATGGCCGGTTCCGAGCAACTGCCGCACACCTCGCAGCCGAGCGCCGGCGAGTTCAAGGCACTCTTTGACCGCGTGCGCGCCGACGGCCACGACAGCGCCATCTTTATCTCGCTATGCAGCGAGTGGTCTGCCTGCTACGCCAACGCGTGCCAGGTGGCCGATACCCACGAGCTCGACGTGCGTTGCATCGATTCGCGCACCGGCTCGGGTGCCGAGGGCCTGCTGGTGGAGTATGCGCTCGCCATGCGCGAGGACGGCCGCAGCCTGGACGAGACCGAGGCGCAGATCCGCGCGACGCTGCCCGACGCCCGCCTGCTGCTGATTCCCCGCACGCTCGAGAACCTCGTTAAGAACGGCCGCGCGCCCAAGCTCGCCGGCCAGCTGACGCAGATGCTCAACATTCGCCTGGCCGTTTCGCCGGAGTGGAAATCGGGCGAGATCAAGGCCATCAAAAAGGGCCGCGGCGCCAAGCGCATCGTCGCCAGCACCATGGCCGATTGCCTCGCATTCTTGGCTGAACACCCAGGTTCGAGCGTGCGCGTGCTCACGACCGGCGCCGCCGAGGAGCAAGATCTCGTCAACCAGGCGCTCGCAGGCCAGGACTACGTTGACGCCGGCACTGGCCCCATCGGCTGCACCATCGCAACCCACGTAGGTGTCGACGCCATCGCCATCAGCTACTGCCCCCGCTACCAGCCAACTCGCTAGGGACACCCACATCAGTTGCGGTGAAATAGGGACTGTTTTTGGCTTATCGGCCGCAAATCAATCCCTATTCCACCGCAACTTAGAAATCGGCGATCAGCCCAGCGGACCCTGGAACAGCTCCTCATGCGAGCCCATTCTGACCAGTCGAATCACCGGATTAGTTTTATGCGGCAGGTAGAGAACGACCACGTCGATCAGGCCGTCGGATAGATGGAAGTCGATGTGCCCGTTGTAGTTGCCGCCCGGGTTGGAGAGCTCGTGGGCACCGTACTCCGCCGAAAGCGAACCATGTGCCGCAAGCTCGGCAACTGCCGCCTTAAACTCGGTTTTTAGCTGCGGATGACTCTGCATCGTTCGCTTGTAGTCGGCCTTAAACTGAGCCTCGACCTTAATCTCAAACATCGCCTAGCCCTCATCGAGGAATGACATAAGCTCATCGGCGTTGTTGAATGACGGGCTATCGTCCGGCAGAATCCCCAACTCATGAGCTTCGGCGATTACCATGGCACGCCTCGTCGCCTCGTTGGGCACTTCCGCCCTTCCTACAATCTCAAAAGGAATCTTTCGCTGATTTACAAGCTGCCGAACGGCAAGATTGAGATAGGCATTGAGGCTGAGGCCGACCGAATCCAAGAACTCAGTCGCCTGCTCCTTGAGCCCCTCTTCGATGCGAACCGTCGTAGGCTTAACCGTTGCAGTAGACATACGCAACCTCCTCGCTCTTGTCTTTTGCATCAGTATACCCAGTTTAGATGGCAAACTGACGTTAGATAGCATCAGATTGCCCTGCATATCCATGTCGCAGTGGGCACGATTGCTCTACATCAACCCGCTCAGGGCAATGTCGACGGCTTCGTTGAGGTCGTCGGTGATGTGTACGAGCTCGGGATCGAGCGGGCTGATCATACCGGTATCCATCACCGGGCCGTTGAGCCAGTCGAACAGGCCCTGCCAGTACTCGGTACCCACCAGCACAAGCGGCATGCGCTTAACCTTATGCGTCTGCACCAGCGTAAGCAGCTCGAACATCTCGTCGAGCGTGCCAAACCCGCCGGGAAACACAATAGCGCCCGAGCTGTATTTGACGAACATGGTCTTGCGCACAAAGAAGTAACGGAAGTCCATGCCGAGGTTCACGTATTTGTTGAGCCCATGCTCGTGCGGAAGCTCGATACCCAATCCGACCGACTTGCCGTTGACGCTCGCCGCTCCCCTGTTGGCCGCTTCCATGATGCCGGGACCGCCACCGGTGATAACCGCCACGCCGCGCTGGGCGATTTTGCGACCGACCATGCGCGCCGCCTTGTAGAGCGGATCGGTCTTGGGCGTGCGGGCACTGCCAAAGATGGTCACTGCGGGGCCAAGCTCGGCAAGCGCGCCAAAGCCATCGACAAACTCTGCCTGAATGCGCAGCACGCGCCAGGGGTCGGCATGCAGCCAGTCGGTCGACTCCTCGGGCGCCAGCAGGTTGGCGTAGGTGTTGTCCTTAGGAATCATGGGGCCGCGCATGACCACGGGACCGCGGCGGTACGTCTCGTCGTAGGCAGGCTCGCCCTCGACATTCTCGTTCTTAATCATGGGTACTCCTATCGAGAAAAAACGGGCGGGGTCGACGCCATGCGCCAAACACCCGCCCGAACATCAACTATTCGGTATGGTACCCACGATGCATCAAGCGCTTGCAAGCTATCGGTCAGCGGTCGCGCAACCGTGTTAGCAAACGTGACGACCGATCGCCGCTTGGCCTTTGCCGTTGCTCCCGTCTCGCAAGCGTCCGCGCCGTCCTTAGTAGTCCACCGCCGCAGGACTGTTCATCCAGTCGCTCACAAACGCACCGTAGCGGCCCTCGATAATGGCCTGACGGGCACGCTGCATAAGGTTGAGCAAGTAGTAGATGTTGTGCATCGACAGCAAAATGCCGCCGAGCATCTCCTTCTGCGTGACCATGTGGCGGATGAGCGCGCGGCTGTAGCCGCCCGTGCACACCGGGCAGGTGCAGGTGGGGTCGATGGGGCCGTCGTCGTGCGCAAAGCGCGCGTTGCGGAAGTTAAGGCGACCTTCACTGGAGAACGCCGTGCCCATGCGGCCAGTGCGCGTCGGCAGCACGCAGTCGAACATGTCGATGCCCAAGCCAACGCCGCGCACGAGCGTCGTCGGGTTGCCGACGCCCATGAGGTAGCGCGGCTTGTGCTTGGGCATGTAGTCGGAAACCAGCGGCGCCAGCGTCTCGAACATGGTCTCGTGGTCCTCGCCCACCGAGTAGCCGCCGATGCCGTAGCCGGGGAAGTCGCCGCACTCCTCCAGGTGGCGCAGCGATCGCAGGCGCAGATCCAGATGCATGCCACCCTGGACAATGCCAAAGAGCGCCTGGTCATCACGGGTGTGGGCCTTATAGCAGCGCTCGGCCCACATGCTCGACAACTCAACGGCGCGCTCAACGTAGGCGCGCGTGGCGGGATAGCCCGGGCACTGGTCGAGCTGCATGCAGATGTCGGAACCGAGCTTCATGGCGATTTCCATGTTGTCCTCGGGCGTCCAGAACACATGGCGGCCGTCGTAGTCGTTGACGATAAAGCGCACGCCCTCGTCGGTGAGCTTGACGGCGTCGTTATGGCTGAACACCTGGAAGCCGCCCGAGTCGGTAAGAATGGGGCCATGCCAGTTCATAAACTTGTGCAGTCCGCCCAGCTCGGCGATGGTGTCCTCGCCGGGACGCATGGACAGGTGGTAGGTGTTGGCGAGCACGATCTGCGCACCGAGCTGCTTAACGGTCTCGGTGGGGATGCCCTTGACGTTTGCCTTGGTGCCCACGGGCATAAAGATCGGCGTCTCGATGTCGCCGTGCGGGGTGTGCAGCACGCCGGCGCGCGCGTGCGTCGTCGGGTCCTCGGCGATCAAGTCGAATTTAAAAAGGCTCTGGTCCATAAACTGGAACTCCTTGGTTGCGGTTCATACGCAAACCATTATACGGGCAACCCGCAAGAAGCACCGACTCGACAGAAACTAGTGCAAAGGAAACCTGCCCCCTGCACCAATGCACCAGGATAAAAATGATCCGTTTTCCTCCGTCCCCAACGGATCATTTCCGACAGACACTATGACCCAATCCGAGGGCACTGAAAAGATAGGAGCCCCCGCTCG
>CABRID010000082.1 GCA_902470895.1 uncultured Collinsella sp. | reverse complement strand
GAGATCAGCCTCGGTCTCGTGGGCTCGGAGATGTGTATAAGAGACAGGCCGAGTTAACGTAGGGCCCGCCCTGGTGTTATTATTCAGAACACTCCGCAGGACGGAGGAAGCCCCGCAGCGCGTAGCGCGCAGCGGGGCTTCCGACATGTCCGAGGACGTTCTGAAAAATAACACCAGGGCGGGCCCGGACGAGAACAACCGGCTACAGGTCGATGTGCGATTCCTTGATCGGGAACGGCTCGGCGAAGTGGCAGGCGCAGCAGTGGCCCGGGGCAACTTCCTTAAACTCAGGCAGCTTCTCGGAGCAGATGCCCTGCGCGATCGGGCAGCGCGTGTGGAAACGGCAGCCGGTCGGCGGATCCAGCGGCGACGGCGGATCGCCAGCGAGGATGATACGCTTGCGGGTCTTCTGGATATCCGGATCGGGCACCGGCACAGCAGACAGCAGTGACTGCGTGTACGGGTGGTGCGGCTCACTGTAGAGCGTCTTCCAGTCCGAAACCTCAACCATCTTACCCAGATACATAACGGCAACACGGTCGGAGATATGCTGTACGACAGAGAGGTCGTGAGCAATGAAGAGATAAGCCGTACCGAACTTATCCTGAAGCTCCTTTAGCAGGTTCAAAACCTGGGCCTGAATGGAAACGTCAAGTGCAGAGACAGGCTCGTCGCAGATGATCAGCTTGGGCTTCAGAGCGAACGCGCGGGCAATGCCGACACGCTGACGCTGACCGCCCGAGAACTCGTGCGGATAGCGGTTGATGTGCTCGGGGTTCAGACCGACGACGTCCAGCAGCTCGCGGACGCGCTCGATACGCTCCTCCTTGGTACCCACACCATGAATGGTCATAGGCTCGGAGACGATCTCGCCGATGGTCATACGAGGGTTGAGCGAAGCATAGGGGTCCTGGAAGATGAACTGCATCTCGCGACGCATATCCTTGATCTCGTGCTTGCTCATCTCGGCAACGTCTTTGCCCTGGAAAAACACTTTGCCTGCCGTCGGCTTGGTCAGGCGCATGATGGTGCGGCCCGTGGTGGACTTACCGCAACCAGACTCGCCGACCAGGCCAAAGGTCTCGCCCGGATAAATCTCGAACGAAATGTCATTCACAGCAGAGACGACACGCTTGGAGAAGCGCTTGGCGAACATGCCGGACTCAGCGGGAAACTCCTTAGAGAGGTGCTCGACCTTCAGCAGCGGAGTACGCTCGTTGGTATCTGCCATTACGCCTCGCCTCCCTTCTTGGAATCCTTGCGCGTACGGGACGTCTCAGGAGCGTTCTTGAGGAACTCGGGGTCACCGGAGTAGTGGCACGCAGAATAGTGGCCAGACTCGGTGACAACACGCTCAGGGCGCTGCTTACGGCACTTGTCCGTCGCATAGGGGCAGCGAGGAGAGAAGACGCAGCCCTCGGGCAGGTTCATGAGCGAAGGCGGGTTGCCGTGAATCGGCGTAAGCGGCTTCTTCTCTTCGATGGCCTGCTCCGGGATGGAGCGGATAAGGCCCCAGGTGTAGGGGTGGCGGCTCTCGTAGAAGATTTCCTCAGCAGTACCGAACTCGACGGGACGACCGGCGTACATAACCATGATCTTATCGGCCATATCGGCAACGACGCCCAGGTCATGGGTAATCATGATGATGGCGTTGCCGTTCTTCTCCTGCATTTCCTGCATGAGCTCGATAATCTGAGCCTGGATGGTAACGTCCAGAGCAGTCGTGGGCTCGTCGGCAATCAGAATATCGGGATCGCAGGCAAGAGCCATGGCAATCATGACGCGCTGACGCATACCGCCAGAGAACTGGTGCGGATACTCATTGACGCGCTTCTCGGGCTCGGGAATACCAACGAGGTCCAAAAGCTCGGTGGCACGCTTGAGCGCCTCCTGTTTGGAGTAGCCACGGTGCAGACGAAGGCCCTCGCCCACCTGCTTGCCGATCTTATAAACCGGGTTCAAGGAGGTCATAGGATCCTGGAAGATCATCGCGATATCGTTGCCGCGAATGTACTGCATCTCTTCCTCGGTCATCTCGAGGATAGAACGACCGCGATAGCGAACGTCACCGCCCTCGATCTTTCCCGGAGGCATCGAGATAAGGCCCATGATGGTCATGGCGGTCACGGACTTACCGGAGCCGGACTCACCGACTACTCCCAGGGTCTCGCCGCGATCGAGCGTGTAGGACACACCGTCGACAGCGCGAACGACGCCATCCTCGGTGTGGAAATACATCTTAAGGTCATCGACCTCGAGCAGATGCTGGCCCTCGGGAACCGGCTGGTCCTTCAGGTCCACATAGTTCTTGTTCTTCTTCATCCTTATGCGTCCTTCATCTTGACGTCGAGGGCGTCGCGCAGACCGTCACCCAGCAGGGTGAAGGCGAGCACCGTCGAGAGAATTGCCAGACCGGGCATGATCATCATCCAGGGAGCGGTCAGAAGATACTGCTGACCGTCCTGAATCATGGAGCCCCACGAAGGCGTAGGCGGAATAACGCCCATGCCGAGGAAGGACAGAGCGGACTCGGTCAGAATGGCGCCACCAATGTTCATGGTTGCGTAGACCACGATAGAGGCGACGGAGTTCGGGAAGATGTGACGCACGACGATACGAGCATCGGATGCACCCATCGCGCGCGCAGCGTCAACATAGTCGTTTTCCTTGACCGTCAAGATTGCAGAGCGGAAGACGCGCGCAATCGAAGGCCAGCCGAGAATACCGATGGCGATAAAGACGTTCTGAAGACCACGGCCGATAACGGCGATCATGGCGACAACGAACAGCACGTACGGGAACGCCAGGAAGATGTCCGCACAGCGCATGATGATCGTATCCCAGATGCCGCCGTAGAAACCCGCCAGAGCACCCATGGCCAGACCGATCAGCGTGGAGATCGCGGTGGCCATAATGCCGACGGACAGCGAAACACGTGCACCGTAGATAACGCGGACGAGAATGTCACGACCTAGGGCGTCGGTGCCAAACGGGTGCTCGGCACACGGAGCCAGCAGCGACGTCTGAGCCATGGTGGTCGAGTCGGAAGCCGTCGGCGAACCGAGCCAGGGCTTAGCCCACAGATCTGCGGTCAGTGCAACCACAACGACGATGATGATCCAGCAGACACCGATAACGGCGAGCTTGTTCTTACGAAGACGCTTAAAAGCGTCGCCCCACAGCGTGCGGGACTTGGCGGGAGCAGATGCGGCCTTGGTGGCGGTAGCCTGCTCCTGAGACTGAGAATCAGTTTCCTGCATGAGACGTACCTCCCTTAGGCCTTATCCGACGGACCGCCAAGGCGGATGCGCGGGTCGAGGAATGCATAGCTAATGTCGACGAGCAGGTTGATCACCATGACGACGACGACGATGAGCGTAACGCCGCCCATAACGATGGGCCAGTCACGCATGCTAATGGCGCGATAGACCTCATAGCCGATACCGGGCCAGTTAAAGACCGTCTCGGTCAGGATGGCGCCCGAAAGCATGCCGCCAAAGTCGACACCAATATAGGTAACGACGGGGATGAGTGCATTCTTAAGCGCATGCTTGATGATGATCGCACGATTGGAGAGACCCTTGGCCTTTGCCGTACGGATGTAATCCTGGTTCATGACGTCAAGCAGCTGCGAGCGCATAATGCGGGCGGCATAAGCGGTCGAAACCGAAGCCAGCGTAATGGTCGGAAGCACATAGTGCATCCAATCCTGATACTGAGAGCTGGAACCACCGGCACCCGAGATCGGCATGGAGAATGCACCGCCCGTGGCGTCCTTGAGGATGACGCCAAAGAACAGCTGCAGCAACATACCGAGCCAGAAGGCCGGGACCGCAACGAGGATCGACGTGGTGAGCGTTACCAAAATATCCCAGAAGGAATAACGCTTTACCGCCGAAATGATACCCGCACCGATACCCATAATTGCCTCGAGCACGATGGCGCACGCGGCAAGTTTGACCGTATACGGATACTTCTGGGCAAAGATATCCGTAACCGGCAGCTTGCGCTGATACGAATTGCCCAGATCGCCATGAAGCAGGCCGTTCATGTAATACAAGTAACGGTCCACGAGCGACGTTTGAACGGGGTCGCCGTTCTCGTCAAGGATCGCGTTGCCGTCCTCGTCCGTCTGGACCAGGTGATAGCGAACGCGAAGCTGAAGCTCCACCTCGGGGGACAGAGCCTTGTCTCCACCGATCAGCTTGATCGGATCTCCCGGCACGATATTCTGGAGGGCGAACAGAATCAGCGTAACGCCCAAAAACACCGGGATGAACTGAAGCACACGTTTAACGATGTACTTACCCATACCACTCCCCTATCTAGGGATTAACCTAAATGGGATGCCGATCGCCAGACCGGCATCCCAAAATTACCATCAGCCAGTTTACCCCAGGTTAGGGAGAACTGTATGTTTCCCATGAGGTCTACGTAAATACTTGACCCTCACGGAAGCTGCAAACTCTTAGGCGAGCTCAGCGGTACCCAGATCGGCGTGCTTCTGCGGATCGACATAGAGGTGCTTGATGCGATCGGAGCCGGCGATGGTGTGCGTGTAGAACATAATCGGGATGACCGGGCAGTCGGCAGCGACCATTGCATCGGCCTCCTGCATCTTAGCGACGCGCTCCTCGTCGTCAACAATAGTACGAGCCTCGTCGACCTTGGTGTCGAACTCGGGGTTGTTGTAACCGGAGCGGTTGTCGCCACCGAGGGAGTCGGAGTGGAACAGCGGATACAGGAAGTTGTCCATGATCGGGTAGTCGGCAATCCAACCCAGACGACCGAACTGATAGTTAAAGTTCTGATACTGCTCGAGCAGGGCAGACCACTCAGGGGTATCGGAGACAGCGGTAACGCCAACCTTGGCGAGGTCGCCGATGATGGACTCCATGATCTCCTTGTGACCGCCTTCCTGGTTGTAGGACAGGGTCACGCTAATGCCACGATCCCCGTTAGCGCCAGCGGGAGCAACCTTGTCGAGGTACTCGTTAGCCTTGTCGACATCGTAGGCGCAGAACTCCCATGCGCCCTCCTTGTAGCCATCGATGCCCGGAGGAACAATGCCGTCGGCAGGGGTACGGGTACCCTTGAAGATGGTCTTGCAGATGGCCTCACGGTTAATGGCCAGGGAGATGCCCCTACGCAGGTCGGCGTTGTTGAACGGCTCGGCCGTGGTGTTGCAGGTCAGATAGTACGTGGAAGGCTCGGCGCCGAGCAGCATGCGCTCGCCGTCACCCATGGTGTAGCCGTCCTTGGACACGCCGCGATCCTTCTTGGCGGCATCGATCTGAGCGACGGGAACGTCGCAGACATCGAGGTTACCGGCCTGGAACTCCTTGTAAGCGGTCTCCATGTCCTTGATGACCTGGAAGTGGATGCCATCGATCTTGGCCTTGTCGCCATAGTAATCGTCGAACTTCTTGACGTTGATCTCCTGGCCATCCTCCCACTTGCCGTCCATCATGAACGGGCCGTTACCGACCGGGGCAAGATAGAAGCTCTTGACATCGGACTCGGCGCACTCGGGAACCGGGGCCAGAGCCGGATGAGAGGCGACGAAGGGGAAGTCAGCGTAAGCGGAAGACAGCTTGACGACGAGGGTCTCATCGTCGGGGCACATAACACCGCTGAGCTCGGTAGCGTTACCGGCAAGCAGGTCGTCATAACCCTCGACCATGGAAAGGTGATAGGAGACCTCGGAAGGACCGTACTCGGTAGCGATGGCCGACTTGGTGTTGACCAGACGCTCCCAACCGAGCTTGAAGGACTTGGAGGTAACGTCGTCACCGTTGTGGAACTTGGCCTTCTTGATCTTGAAGGTAAACTCGGTGGCGTCGTCGTTGGACTCAAAGGACTCGCAAGCCAGCGGAACGATCTCGCCCTTCTCGGTGTCGTAAGAGGTCAGAGCGTCAAAGAGCTGGTACTCGACCTGAGTGCCCTGGTCCTCCTGGACATTGTAGGGGTCGATGCAGACCGGGTTGTTGATGTAGAAGTTCAGCGTCGAACCGGACTCAGAACCGGAAGCGTCGCCACCCTTCTTGCCACATGCGGCAAGAAAAGCCATGGAGCTCGCAGCAAGGGTGCCGCCAACAAAGGCGCGACGACCCATAACGGGCTGGTGGAACATAGAATCAGCCATGCCATCCTCCTTATGAGATAGGACAAAGAAATGTTCAGTCGGACACATGTCGAAACAATCCGATCCGAACCATCAAAACGCCGCCCGCTGCTATGGCTGGTTATGCACAACGGACCAACGTTTTGCAATACAGTAGCGCATTTTATACACAATTTGGGGCTAATTCCGGTTAACGGTCGAGAATTTCTTTAGTTGGGCGAAGTATGTGGGGATATTTTGACTCTGTTACAAATATGTAAACAAAAAGGGTCCCGCACTTACGGGACCCTTTTTGAATATTTATGCGGCTCGTGCTTAGTAGCCGACGATGCCCTGCGGGAAGAAGAACATGCACAGCACGACGCACACGGCAAACACGACAGCCATGATGACGGTCAGGCGGTCGAGGTTCTGCTCCATGACGCCCGTGGCAGAGCTGGAGTTATACAGCGAGCTAGCGATCATATCCGAAACGCCGGTGCCCTTACCGGAATGCATCAGGACGAGAATCGTCAGCGCCACGGCAGAGACAGCCCAAACGACAAACAGAAGAATCTGGAACGGACCCATAGATAAGCTCCTTAATAGAACAGTTTAAACTCCAGTACTGTACCACAATCCCCCGCTCTCCCCTACCCGCCACTCGGGGACGGGGTAGAAATGGCAGAAATATTAAAAAGGGGGTTGTCCGGTCGTGGACAACCCCCTTACTAGAAAACGGTATTTGTTTTCTCTTAGGCCTCGGTGGCGAGCACGCGACCCGTCATCTCGGCGGAAGGCTCAATACCAGCCATGGTGAGCATGGTCGGAGCGATATCGGAAAGACGGCCGTCCTCGATACCGGTGAGCTTGGCCTTCTCATCAACGATGATGAACGGCACACGGTTGGTGGTGTGAGCCGTGAACGGATGCTTGGAACCGTCGGAAGAAACGTCAAACATGTGGTCGGCGTTGCCGTGGTCGGCGGTGATCAGCGCAAAGCCGCCCTTGGCGAGAATTGCCGGGACAACCTTGGACAGGGCATCGTCAACAGCCTCGACGGCCTTAACGGCGGCGTCGAAGACACCGGTGTGACCAACCATGTCGCAGTTCGCGAAGTTCACGATGTAGAAATCAGCGCGATCCTCGTTGATGGCGGCGACAAGCTTCTCGGTAACCTCGGGAGCGCTCATCTCAGGCTGCAGATCGTAGGTAGCGACCTTGGGGGAAGCGACGAGCACGCGCTCCTCGCCTTCCTTGGGCTCCTCGATGCCGCCGTTGAGGAAGAACGTCACATGGGCGTACTTCTCGGTCTCGGCGGTGTGCAGCTGCTTCAGGCCATTGGCGGCGATAACGTCGGCCAGAACGTTCTCGGGGAACGTCTTGGGGAAGGCGACCTCGACGTCAAACGTCGGATCGTACTCGGTCATCGTCACAAAGTGCGAAAGCTTGATCTGCTCGCGCTCAAAGCCGTCGAACTCCTTGTCCGTGAACACGCGGGTCATCTGACGAGCGCGGTCGGGACGGAAGTTAAAGAAGATAGCCGCGTCGCCCTCGTGGATGCCCTCGTTGTGGGCAGCGAAGGGCTCGACGAACTCGTCGCCGCGCGGATCCTTCTCGTAGTAGGCCTTGATACCGGCAACGGGGTCGACATCGGCATCGGACGCGTTGACCATGACGTCGTAGGCGCGCTGGATGCGCTCCCAACGATTATCGCGGTCCATGGCCCAATAACGGCCCGAGACGGTGGCAACGCGAGCGTCGCAACCGGTCTCCTCGGAGATCTTAGCCAGGAAGGCGCAGAACTCACTCATGTAGCCAGCGCCGGACTGCGGGTCAACGTCGCGGCCATCCATGAAGGCGTGGACGCGAACGGTCTTGACACCGTGCTCGGCAGCCATCTTGACCAGAGCCTCGACGTGGTTCATGTGAGAATGAACACCGCCAGGGCTCATAAGGCCCATGAGGTGGAGAGTCTTGCCGTCAGCCTTGACGTCGTCCATAGCCTTGACGAAGACCTCGTTCTTGGCGATGGAGCCGTCCTTGATGGCGTTGTTGATGCGCGAAAGCTCCTGGAACACGATGCGGCCGGCACCGATGTTGAGGTGACCCACCTCGGAGTTGCCCATCTGGCCATCGGGAAGACCCACGTCCTCGCCCGAAGCGCCGAGCGTAGTGTGGGGGTACTTCTCGTACAGGCTATCAAGGAAGGGCGTCTTGGCAGCGGCGACGGCGTTCTCGCCATCGGCCGGAGCCAGGCCGCAGCCGTCCATGATGATCAGGAGTGCAGGAAGATGACGCTGTGCCATATGTCCTACTCGCCTGCCTTGACGACCATAGAGGCGAAGTCGGCAGCCTTGAGCGAAGCGCCGCCCACGAGGGCGCCGTCAACGTCGGGCTTGGCGACGAGCTCGGCAATGTTGCCGGGCTTGGCGGAACCACCGTACAGGACGCGGATGCCGTCGGCGAGCTCCTCGCCAAACATCTCCTTGAGGGTCTCACGGATAGCGCCGCAGACCTCCTGAGCGTCCTCGGCGGTAGCGGTCTTGCCGGTGCCGATGGCCCAGATGGGCTCGTAGGCGACGACGACCTGCTTGGGGCAGGTGATCTCAAGGCCAGCAAGGCCGGCCTTGACCTGGTTCACGACTGTCTCTTATACACATCTCCGAGCCCACGAGACCAAGGCTGATCTCGTATGC
>CABRID010000081.1 GCA_902470895.1 uncultured Collinsella sp. | reverse complement strand
ACGCCGGCGCCCGATGGGGAGACGGCGAGTTAGCCGGCAGGTCGGCATGTCAATCTTGGTCTAACAGAGCCAAACGTTATCTACAATACTTCGGTTTACTTCGATAACGTCTATTCACCCCAGTGGTTTCAAGACGCCTTTGCTCAAAGGATTATTAAATCAATCGATAAAGGCAGTGTCGTTGGACCCTGCGCAATAGACACCAAGATTCTAGGCATCATCCCTCCCGAAAGGCTATCGGGCGGCACCAAGACGCTGCTACTCATGCACTTCATGCCTCAGAACGTATACAACGCCACAACCTGCGGCGACAATTGTGCTTACTGGATTCTGAGAATCGCTGCACAGCAAGATCTGACAATCAACCTCTACCATCTGATGGATTTTGGAAACGGCAAGTTCACGGCTACCGTTGCAAACACGGGCGATGTCGTTCACACGATGTTCGACCTTGTCCCTATAGCCGCAAAATGCCTAAGGGAAAACTCCTGACGTACCTTTTCGCTATGGCAAGAGCCACTTGGACGAGGAGTATCTAAACACCACCGCCCTTGCGGCTCTTGAGGATACTTTGCCGGATCTTGGCATCACTTCGCGCTAGAGCGAGAAATACTCGCTCTCGGTAGATAGGTTTGGTCCGGGCCAGGGATCGCCATCGAGGAAAAACTCCGGCAAGCGCTGCATGAACAGCGCTTGCTCGCGCTTCCAGCGGCGCAGCTTTTCCTCGTTGACCTCTTCCCTACCGCGCGAGGTGAACTCGTAGTGATACAGCTCGGCATAGGGTGTAAAGATGGTTCGATAGCCCGCCTCCCCCGATATGGCAATCGACGCTGATAGCAGTCTTAAAGAATATGACGTCGCCCTCACTCGACCTAGAACCGTTCGAGAATCTCCTCGGCATTCTCTCGCAGATAGATATCTAGGTCCGGAACGGCAAACTGTACGTAACCCCTCTGTGGTGCCTGAAAAACCTCTCTTTGTAGCAATTTGGCCCTAATAGAGCTGATCTCATTGGTCTTTTTACCCATGCGCCTAGCAATCTCGGATGTTTTGGACTGTTGTTTGTCCTCGCACATCGCCAAAAGGTATTTGATATCGTTAAGTCCCAGTCCAGAAATCGCGGGCTCGTGAACAACATCGTGAAAACGAGCCTCTGCCAGCGCAATGCCTTCGGTGACGTCGCGCTCGCTCACAATGGCACTTTTGGCACGATGCAAGTTGGCGCGCTGCCAAATGGAGTAACCGACCAGTTGCACCAGATAGGCATAGCCCTTATATCGCAGACTATATCGAATAATATCGAGCTGTATAAGCTTGTATAAACTTATCGCGAAAGTATCGAGCTTTCGTAATTTGTCTTAGCTAGTAGTCCAACGTTGCTTTCTTCCAAGCTCATAGCGAAAGAAAGTTAAGGACTTCCTAAAAACCATTGCCTTAGACCGAGAAATACTCACTCTCAGCGGATAGGTTCGGTCCGAGCCAGGGGTCGCCATCCAAGAAGAACTCTGGCCAGCACTGCATGAACAGTGCCTGCTCGCGCTTCCAGCGGCGCAGCTTGTCCTCGTTGGCCTCTTCCCTGCCGCGCGAGGTGAACTCGTAGTGGTACAGCTCGGCATAGGGCGTAAAGATGGTGCGGTAGCCCGCCTCCCACACGCGCAGGCAAAAGTCTGCGTCGTTAAACCCAACGGCGAATTCCTCGTTATAGCCTCCGACCTGCTCAAACACATCGCGTCGAACCATCTGACAGGCGCCCGTTACGGCGCTAAAGTTGCCCGGACGCACAGCGCGGGCAAGATATCCCTCGCGCTTTGCCGAGAAGTCCTGGTTGGCATGGGCAAGCGCGCCACGCACGCCAACCAAAATGCCGGCATGCTGCACCAGATGATCAGCAAAATAGAGCTTGGCACCCACCACGCCCGCATCCGGACGCTGCAGATAACCCATCATCTCTTCGATAAAGTCCGGGCTTATAACCTCGGTATCGTTGTTGAGCAGCAGCAGGTAATCGCCCTTGGCATGTTTAACGCCAAAGTTGATAATCTGGGAGTAATTGAACTCGCCCGGCCACCACTCAACGCGCGCGCTGCCCTTGTCTTCGGATGCTGCAGCCACGCGCTCTGGCAGGGTTTCGTAATACACAAAGGTCTCCTGGTCTTCGCTGTTATTCTCCACCAAGACGATCTCGTAGTTGGCATACGTGGCCTTCTGGGCGATCGACATCACGCAGGCGTCGAGCGTCTCGACGTGGTCCTTGGTGGGAATCACAATGCTCACCAACGGAGCAGGCTCCGGCAGCGCATAGCGCATGCGGTAGACAAACGGCGTCTCGGACTCCTCGACCGTTCCGCGAACGCCCAGCGAGTCAAAGTGACGCTGCAGCGCAAGGCGCCCGGCCTCGATGGCATACGGCTTGCTATCGGCAGAACCGTCGGCGGTAGAGCCGGGGTGTACGCGCCAGTGATACAGCACGTGCGCAACATGCTCAAAGCGCGCACCCGCCGCAAGGCAGCGGAGCGTCAGGTCGTAGTCCTGGGCACCCGCAACGTCTTCTGGGGACGTGCCGATACGATCGATAAGCGCCTTCTCCACCATCAGGAAATGCGTCACGCAGTTATGGCTATAGAGCAAGTCTACATTGAGCTTGGTCTTAAAGACCGGCTGGCCCCACTCCCCCGTTTTCTGGAACATGTCCTCATCGCAGAACAAGACCTGGGGACGCTCGTCCTGGACAGCCTTGTTCAGGGCGGCAACATAGTGGAACAACGCGTCCGGTTCCAAGATGTCGTCGTGGTCCAAGAATGCGATGTAGTCGCCCGTCGCTTGCTGAATACCGGCGTTGGTGTTGACCACGATGCCGCCGTTACCGGGCAGCTCGACGCGACGGACGCGCTCGTCGTGAACGGCTGCCGCAAGAGTAGCCACCGCATCCCATTCGGGCGAGGCGTCCATCAGCAGCAATTCCCAGTTGTCATAGCTCTGGGCAAGCACCGAATCCAGCAACTCGCGCAGGTAGACCCGATCGGTCTTATAGCACGGCACCACAATGCTCACGGGCGGCCTGTAGGTAAATGCCGCCGAAGCGACGCGCTGACACGCCAAGTCGCCCGGCTTTGCGCGATGTTGATCAAACCAACGGCGATAGGCCGCGTCGTCCGCGCGTGCATCCTTCATACGATTCCAACTGTCGTCGACCATACCGTTGTACAGGCGACCATCCATGGCGCAAAAACCACTCTGGATCTGGCCCGCAGGATCAGTTGCAATCGCAACATAATCTCGAATGTCCTCGGGCATCTCAACGCTCAGGTACGTTTTATTGACGCGGCATCCGTTCTGCTGCGGCACATCGACCTGCGACTCAAACACGTGCACCGTGGCATCGATGACATTCATATGCGTATCGAGTATCTGAAGCTGGGGCGTGCACTTTGGGTCTCCCGCCCAGGTAACCTCATAGCGCCACACAGCGCTCGAATCGGCCGGAAGATAACGGACGGCATCAATCTCGTAGCGGCCGCAGCGCTCGCCGCGCTGTGCATCGCGGATAAGCGCACACAACGCAGGCTTTGCCTTGTAGTTAATCTTCGATTCCAGCTTAGCTTTACGGCTATCGAGGCGAATGGATCCAAGCTTTTGGCAACCGGATGCAAAGTCGACGTCGACCGCAGAGCCATCCAAAAACGGCAGCACTAAGACGGCAAGCTCGCGCTCATAGTCGGCAACCGAAGGACAGATTGCCAGCACACGGCCATGATCGACCGGGAGTGCCAGCGATGGCACACAAGAACCGCTCGTCGTCGCACGGGCAAAAGCCTGGGAGCCCTCGCGCTCAATAATCCCCGCGACATCCATGCCGGCAAAACGAAGCAAAACGAACAGACGACCCTGGCTGCGGCAAAGCGCCAAACGCTTGATACTCATCTACACTTCTCGCTTTCCCAGAGCATTCGCGGCCATGCGCTTGCACGCGCCCAGGCGCCCAAACCTCAAGACGTCGTAATCGAACATGAACTTTTTGCACGCACGGGCATTAGGGGCCTTACTGGTAAGCGCCGCACGCACCATGGCAGCAACAGAAGGAGCGCATTGTGCGAGCGCAGCATCGCTGCCAACGGCAGAGACGGCGAGCGCGTCAGCAACAGCAGCGAACACCTTGCCGCAATTCGCGCCCAGCAATCTCAACGCGTCATACAGCACCAGATCGCACAGGAAGTACGCCAGGTCCTCGGCATGCTGTGCGTCAAGACCGTCGCGCTGCCAATCAGTCAGCACTGCGGAGTAAATCTTCACATGTTCCAGCAGACGCGTCTCGTCGTCGTAGCGCATGGTGTCCATAAGCGATCCCTTGCGCGCCACGCGATAGTCGTACAGCTTGTTCGAGATAAGCGCGGTCTTGCGCGAACGGCCGTACACCGCAAAGTCAAAGACCTGGTCCTCGCCATACTTGACGGTTTCGTCGAAAACGATCCCGTTATTGAGCAAAAAATCGCGCTTGCAAGCGGTGCGCCATGCAAAGGGACGAGACGCTTCCTTAAACAGCAGGTCGGAGCTATAGCCCTCAAACGACACATCGCGCGGGCTCAACACATAGTTAAGCCACGGATACCCCGCCTCCAGCGGATACGGGTTCGCACCAAAGGTCAAAACGTCACAGTCCTCGCACTCAAAGGCATCGACGATCACGCGGCACGCATCGGGCGTAAAGCGGTCGTCGGAATCCAAGAACGCAACGGTGGGCGCCGTGGACGCAGCGATGCCCGCATTGCGCGCACTCGACAGGCCGCCGTTCTCCTTATCGACCAATGTAAAGCGCGCATCCTTTTCGCAGTAGGCAACCGCGATGTCGCGCGAGCCATCCGGCGAGCCATCGTTGACCAGCACGCCTTCCCAATCGGGCATGTCCTGCGCAAGCAGGGAGTCCAGGCACCAGGCCAGGCACTCCTCCACCTTATAGATGGGGACGACAACGGAAATCTTAGGGGTAGCCATACTCGCGCGCTCCTACCGTGCCGCCGGCACGTCGTCGGGATGCGGGTTATCGCCATAGGTGCGCTGATACGTCAGCACGCGCCAGACCAGCGGCAGGCCGCCGATCTTAAAGTAGTGCTTAAACGTATTGAGCTTGCCCGGCTTCTTAAAGTCAAACCGCGAATCGATGTAGGCGCGGGGCGACTTGACCATCAAACGCAGATCGGTCTCGCCGCGCGGATCGAACAGCGACAGGTCAAAGCGACCGGCATCCCAATCGGCCTTGAGCTCGGGCGAGGCCTTCTCCCAAAATTGCTCACGCAGCTCATCGACCAAGCGCTCGTCATTCCAGCGGTAGGTATCGACCTTCATGCGCATTAAAATGCCTTGGAGCTGAACCTTGAGCTCGGGGCGCTCGTCCAAAAAGCGCTGCATCTCGGCGTATTCGTCGCACACGCAAAACACCTTGTTGGGCGAATTAACGGAGCTCTTCTCGTTATCCTGGCGATAGCACAGGATGGGGTCCGCAATAAACGCGGCGCGCTCGGCGCACGCCCAAACCTTAAAGTTAAAGCCCGCGTCCTGATACGATGCCCCCGGCGTGGGGAGGAACCGAATCTGATTGTCGTTAAGAAACTCGCGACGATAGATGGCCGACCAAATGGAAGGCTTGCGGTAAAAGATGCCCGGGCGGTCGACGGGGCGATACGCCGCACCCGTCATATACTCGTCGATAATCCCAAACAGTTCGCGGCGCTCCGTTGGTGTGGACCAATACAGGTAGAAATCGCCTTTGACCACATCGGCATGCTCGGCATCTGCCTTGGCAACCAGTTTTTGAAGCGAGTCCTCAAACATAAAGTCATCGGACTCCAAGATGCCTACGTACTCACCGCGGGCCATCTCCAAACCGCGGTTCATCGAGTCACCGTAGCCGCTGTTGGCCTTGTCGATCATCTTGACGCGCGCGTCGCGCTCCATGTACTCGCGGATGATATCCGGCGAACTGTCGGTGGATCCGTCGTTGATGCAGATGATCTCGATGTCCTCGAGCGTCTGCGCAACGGCGGAATCGAGGCACTCGCGCAGGTAGCGCTCAACGTTACAGATAGGGACAAGCAGCGAAACTTTAGGGGTATCAGAGTTCTGCAAGAGAACCTCCTGTTGAATAGCGTGTAACAGGGTCATTTTAGCAGCCAAGTTGCGGCGGGCGGCAGCGCTTGGAATTAGAGGAAGCGCTCCAGGCAGGCTTTGAGACCGCGAGTCGAAAGATAGAACAGCGTGGCGTCCGCCATCGAGACGCCCGACGTCGCCGCTACAAGCTTGTGGGCAACACGGCGAACGGCGCCCTTAGCAGGTGCATCCGCCCACTCCGTTCCCAAAAACGTCGTGAAAGCCCTGTTGACGCGGCCGGCAACACGGTGGAAGCCGTCCGCGTCCAGACGCGCCAAGTCGAACACAATTAGGTCCAAGAACCAGGTGATCAGCTCGCCGGGGCACAGGTCCAAAAGACCGTAGGCCGCCCAGTCCTCCAGGACCTCCTCGAGCATCCTCATGTGGGCGTCAAGCTTTTTGGCGCGAGCCTCGTCACTGTTGAACTCGTGCGTCGCCGAGTCGCTCTCCATCACGTAGTGGTAGAACTCGTCCGGCATGACGACAGTTTTGTTGGCAAGTGCATAGGCTGCGAACTGGAATACGACGTCCTCGCCCAAAGCCAAACCGGGAGCAAAGCGAATACCTTCGCGATTGAGCAGCTCGCGCGAAAAGGCCGCACGGCAGGCATACGGCTGTGCATTTGCGTGGAACAGCAGCTGAGGATCGCGAGCGCCAAAGGAGCCCGCTTCGGGGCTCATGAGCTGCTGGACGCGCTTGGGAGCGGCATCGGCGGGCTCACAGACGCCACCAAAAACGGCGACCTCGGCATCCGACGACTCCATAGCCTGCAGCACGCGCTCGACCGTCTGGGCGTCGATGTAATCGTCGGCGTCTACAAAAAAGACGACCTCGCCCTCGGCGGCATCGATGCCGGCATTTCGAGCACACGAGACGCCCGCGTTTTCCTGGTCAATCACCAGTACGTGATCGTCGGCCTGCGCGATCTGGCGCAACACGTTCAACGAATCATCAGTCGAACCGTCGTTGACGCAGACAACCTGAATCGAGCGCTCGGACTGGGCCAACAGCGAATCGAGGCATCGCTGAATGGAGCGCGCAGCGTTATAAACGGGGACGACAATGGCAGCTTTAGGACACGAGGCCTCTCCCATGCCGACCTACCCCCTCAGCGATTCGATGAGGAAGGCGGCGACCACGCCTGGGCCTCCAACCGAGGCGTAATACTTGGCGCGCCCCAAGGCGCCATCCGTCGCAAAACTCGGATGCTCGTCAACCCAGCCCTCAGGATCTTTGAGGATGGCAGCGAGATTCGCGCGCTTCCACGGCTTAAGATCGTCAAGCGAAAACTCCCCCGCGTCCAAGGCCGCCTGAAATTCCTTGGCCATCTGCGCCAGGAACTCCTTATAGAACTTAGGCGCCAGGCGCACGTAGTTCCACATGTACGAATCGTACTTAATGAGCTGATTGAACTTGAGCATGCGCGCGACATCGCCGCTTGCGTGGTCGCGGGCATAATCCTCTCGAATCCAACGCTCAATCTCGGCATACTCGGTATTGACGCAAAAGACCTTAGCCGAAGAATTGACCGAGGAATTCTCGTTGTCCTGGCGATACGACAACACGGCATCGTGCAGGTAAACAGCCTTATCGGCGCACGCGATCACCTTAAAGGCAAATGACGTGTCCTGAAAGGATGCCCCCGGAGTCGGCAGGAACTTGATGCCGTTGCGCTCAAGAAAATCGCGACGGTACACGGCCGACCAAATCGACGGCTTTTGCTTAAAGAACTGCGTCGTATCGCTCGGGTGCACCGGCTTACCGCAATCCCGAGGTCTAAACATCTCGTGCAGCGAACGGCGCTCCTCGGGCTTAGACCAGTAGAAATCAAAGTTCGCCTTCGCAAAGTCGGCATTATTGCTATCGGCGGCCGAGACAAGCTTTTCGAGTGCGTCAGGCGCCATAAAGTCATCGGACTCCAAGATGCCAACGTACTTGCCACGCGCCATCTCCAGACCGTGGTTCATCGAGTCGCCGTAGCCGCTGTTGGCCTTGTCGATCATCTTGACGCGCCTATCGCGCTCCATATACTCGCGGATAATCGCGGGCGAGTTGTCGGTCGACCCGTCGTTAATGCAGATGATCTCAATATCCTTGAGCGTCTGCGCCAGGGCGGAATCGAGACACTCGCGCAGGTAGCGCTGAACATTGTAAATGGGAATAAGCAGCGACAGAACAGGGCTGCCAGAGGCGTTAGTAGACAAATGTGCTCCTTAGGAAATACCTGTCGTTTCATGGTATCAAAGGGCCAGCGCGCCAGCGGGCGTTTATATAATCTATGGAGCTCGCAGAGGCAAACCGATAAGAAAGGACGTCATGCAGCCCAAAGCCGCACGGAACATACCCATCGAAGCGCTGCGTTTGGTCGCGGTCGCCGGCATCGCGGTGTTCCACACCTTTCAGTGGACGTTCCAAGCCGTCTGCGTCGGCGCCGTGGAATATGCCCCACTTGCGATGTTCCCCTATTCCGGCGTACTCGGTTTTATTAACTTGCTTGGCTGCTGGGCCAACGAGGTCTTCTTTATGATCTCGGGCTATTTTCTCATCGCTTCGGCCGCGCGTGCTTGGGACGGTGGAGCAACGTGGAAGTCGCAAATGCAACGGGCGGCGCAGCGCCTTGGCAAGGTCATCTTGCCTACTGCGTTTTATTGCCTCATGGCGCTCGCGTGGTCCACGGTCGTCTCACCCATTCCCGATGTCTCCCTGCACGCGCACTATTGGTACTGTCCCTTATACACATCTCCGAGCCCACGAGACCGAGGCTGATCTCGTATGCC
>CABRID010000080.1 GCA_902470895.1 uncultured Collinsella sp. | reverse complement strand
CATGCGAACCTCCAGTCCGGACCGCTTCACGGTCCAACTTTCTGTCCGCACCCCCCCCGACCCATACGCCAGTGCCTTTAGGCGATACTGGTCGTAACGATCAAGGCTTACGCCGCACGGAAAGGAGACATTATGGGCATCTTTAAGAACGATGACCAAAAATCGAGCCAGTTTGGATTTGACGAGAAAAGCATGGCAGGCAAGGCCGTCAAAGCCGTGCGCTGGATTTACGCCATCACGGGCGTCTTGGCGCTCGTCGCCGGCATCGCACTGCTGTTTGCGCCCGCCAAGTCCCTCGTCTTCCTAACGACCGTCTTGGGCTTCTACTTTGTAATCACCGCTGCCATCAGGCTGTTCACTGCCATTTTTGAGCCGCTGCTGCCCACCGGCTGGCGCGTGACGAGCATCATCTCCAACCTACTCATTATCCTGGGCGGCGTCATAATCCTGCGCAACCAGGCCTTCTCGACCGCGACGCTCACCACGATGGTGGTTATCGTGGCCGGCTTTGGCTGGATTGTCGAAGGTGTCATGTCCATTCTGGAGTCCGAGCTTTCGTCCAACCGTGCCCTCGCCATCCTGAGCGGCGCACTCTCCATCATCGCCGGCATGTTCGTGTTTATTTATCCGCTGTGGTCGGCCAAGATGCTCGTCATCTTTAGCGGCGCCGCGCTGCTGGTGTTTGGCGTAACGCTGATTGTTCGCGCTATTCAATTTGGCAAACTGGTGCACTAGATGCCGCGAACGCTCTTTATTGATGCCGACGCCTGCCCGGTCACGCGCGAGTCGATTGACTGCGCGCGGCGGGCGGGCGTCGCCGTTGTTATCGCCGGCAACAGCACGCAAAACTTGGAACGGCACATTCGCCGCGACGACCCGCGCGATGCCGAGCACGCGCGACGCGGCTTTTGGGTCACGACGCTCGATGTGAGCGTGGGCGCCGACAGCGCCGACTTTGCCATTGTCGAACGCCTGCAGGCGGGCGACGTAGTCGTGACGCAGGACATTGGCTTGGCGAGCATGGTGCTCGGCCGCGATGCCGCCTCAATCGGTGTGCGCGGGCGCGTCTACGACAAGGCGACCATCGACATGCAACTGTTTATTCGCCACGAGGAAAAGAAGGTGCGCCGCGCCGGCGGACGCACTCGCGGACCGGCGGCATTTACCAGCGAAGACCGCGCTCGCTTTAAGCGCAACCTCACCGAGCTGCTGCGCTAACCAAGGTAGATTTTTGGGACATGTCCGGAAATCTGCTTTTTTGCTTTGGCGATTGACACGCATCCAACGCCCAGGTCATGGCGGTAGATTTTACGGCATGCCCCAGTTTTTACGGCATGCCCCAAGCATCTACTTAGAGGCCAAAGGCAGAAAGGATAAGACCCCAGCCGGCACCGATGACGTACATCATGATCAGGAACAGGACGTTTTCGCGGGCGCTGCGGTTGGTGCGGAACAGCACCAGGTAGCCCACACCAGCAGAGATGAGCGTGCCGGCGAGCATCGGGGCCAGCCGCAGCGCGCCTTCCAGGTACAGTTGCGTGATGACGACGCTGGCCGAGCAGTTGGGAATCAGGCCGACAAGCGCCGAACCCAGGACGGCGAGCGTCTCGTTGCCACGCAGGAACTGCTCGATAGCGGACTCGCCGAAGGTCTCGAGCACGGCGACCAGAATCAGCGTCACCAGAAAAATGAATACCGATACCTGCACGGTGTGCGAGATGGCGCTGCGAATAATCGACAGGGGGGGCGCGCCCTCGTGAGAGTGGGAGTGACCGTGGCCATCATGGTGTTCATGCTCGTCCTCATGACCGTGATCGTGGCCATGTCCGTGTTCGTGCTCGTCCTCGTCTTCATCGCAACCGCAATGGTCGCGCTCGCACAGCTCATGGATGTGATCAGCGCTCACGCCCGCCTCGGCCACCTCGTCGATGATGTCACCGCCAGTGTGGTCGTCGTGCGCGCAGTTCACATGAGCCGGATTAGCAGCGGTCCCCAGCACGGTACGGCGAATCGCCGCATGTGCGCGAACGTTACGACGCAGGCCGCGAATGGCGGCGTCCACGATAAAGCCCGTGACCAGCGCGATCAGTGCCTTCGAAGCCAAAAGCATCGCCATGGTCTGCACGGGCACCTGCTCGGCGAGCAACAGCGGCAGCATCTCATCGGAGGTCGAAAGGAACACCGCCACCAACGTACCCAATGTCACGACACGACCGGCATACAGCGTGGCCGCCATTGCCGAAAAGCCGCACTGCGGCACCATGCCCAGCAACGAGCCAACCACGGGGCCCGCGGCACCGGCGCGCTTGATGGCGCCGTTAACGCTGTCGCCCGCAACGTGCTCCAGGGTCTCGAGGGCCAGATACGTCACCAACAAAAACGGCACCAGCGACAGCGTGTCCTTGCCAGCGTCGAGCAAAATATCAATCAGCAAATCCATGAAGGATGGAACCTTTCGTGTCTTTCGGCAGCATTGTAAAAGTCCTAGCGGTCAACTAGGGTATTGTAGTTGACCTAGGCGTGGTGCCAATAGTTGCCCATGGTAAACTATCATCTCGCCATAACTCAATGCCACCGAGCCGCGCGACGCGGCCCGTCCAAGGAGCAGTCTATGAACGTTTCGCAAGCACTCGAATACGAGCGCCAGCCGTTTATCCCCATGTTTATCTATGGCGATCACGGCGCCATGGAGTCCGAGCGCCAGAAGGGCGAGGAGGCCCTTAAGGTGCTCGAAACCGAGTACTTTACCGCCGAGGGCGACCCCAGCTTCGACTTTGCCACCGTGCGCGACCTGGCTGACCGCAACCGCGACCTGTGCGACCAAATTGGCGAGGCACGCCTGCGCAACGTGACGCCCGCGACGCTTTCGCGCGGCCTGTCCGATGCCGACACCTGCGCCGCCATCGGTAAGATGCAAAAGCGCACCGCCGCGTCGGTCATGCGCGAGATCCGCGGCGACCGCGACGCGCTCGGCGTGGCCTACGCCCGCAAGCCCATCCAGGGCACCGTGCTCGGTATCGACATCGAGACCACCGGCCGTGCACCCGAGCGCGGCTATATCATCAACGTGGGCTGGGAGATCATGGATCTCACTAGCGACGCCGTGCCGCATGACGCCGAGGCACACTACTGTGGCCTGCCCGACATCTACCGCGGCGAGGATGTGCCGTTGTCGAATATCCACCACATCACCTGGGACGACATTGACAGCAAAAAGCCGTTCCGCGAGAACAAGGAATTGCAGAAGCAGCTGCTCAAGCTTATGAAGAAATACCCGTACATGGCGCATAACGCCGCGTTCGAGGACAGCTGGTTCAAAATTCATCTGGACGGTTACGCCGAGGCACGCCGCGCCGGCAAGATTATCGTCATCGACTCGCGCCAGATCTGCCGCAGCCTGGATGCCGACGTCCGCTCGCTCCCCCGCGAGTCCGCGCCCGCCGCGCTCGAGAACTGGGCCCGCCGCCGCGGCACCCTCGCCGCCGACGCCAACGAGCAGCACCTGGGCCTCGACGACACCGACCTCATGCTCCGCACCGTCCAAGCCGAGTTCAACCTCAAGAACCTGTTTGCCAAGTAGAAACGTCTACGACAAACTCCGGCGTAGATCACGGGCGGCCTCGCAGCGGGAAACCCCGCAGCGGGGCCGCCCTACGTTCCACAGATAGATCTGCCATCACAAATTCTGAACCCTCATTGCGAACGATTTCGGCCAATTCCCGACACGCAATTCGTTGTCGGATGGTGATGCATCACTATCAAATGTGCGGCAACTGAGTATTTCTATGCTATAGCCGAGCTGCGAAAACGTTTATTTATGGCATACCAACCCATAATTGCGTCAAGCTTTTGGACAGCATTTGGTTAGACCTCTAAAACGGCTTTTCCACTCAGCGCCATCAACACGGCATTAGCTGACACGATATATACCATGAGTATCGTATTGTCACATACCACTGCAAAAGCGGTCTACCAGGCCGCGCATTCGGTGTCTGCGAAAGGCATCGAGTCCTGTAACCCTGCCGCGATTTACGGATCATGTCCCACCGGAACGCTCCTTGACGCAGCCGCAGAATGGCTCACCAAACATGATGTTTCCCTCGACGCAAATGATTCCCTCGAGGTGATGGTGTTTGATCGCAGGAATGCGCGCTATGCAATGAACTGTCAATGCCACGTTTCTTCAAAACGATTCTCGAACTCACGCTTTATAGAGCTCAAAGATGGCATCTTCATTGTTGGCGTTGAGCTTTGCGCACTTCAGGCCGCCACCTATCTTCCTTTTCGCGGACTGGTGGAGTACTACTTTGAACTATGCGGCGCTTATTCCCTTGGAACCGACTCTTCCACCTCCTATACCGAGCGTTTCGCGCTCACCTCGACCGAGAGGTTAAAGCAGTTCTTTAATTCCATTACCAGATGCGACGGTCTGGCCCTTGCCCGAAAGGCGATCCAATGTGTACGCGACGGATGCCGGTCTCCCATGGAAACGGCATTTGTCATGATGCTAACGCTGCCCAAAAGCGAAGGAGGGCTTGGTATTAAGGGAATTGAGACCGATTACGAGGTGCAGGTCACCACTGCCGCAAAGAATCTCACGAGACGCAAAAAGTTCTTTATGGATGCGTATCTAAAGAAATCTCGCACAGACATTGAATACAACGGTTTTTATCATGACGCGGAAGAAGACCGCGCCATCGATGAGGAGCGCAAGAATGCACTTGCGTCCATGGGGTACGGAATCATCACCGTCAGCCGTTATTCCTTTATGCATGCCAGCTCTTTTGTTAGGGTCATGGAAGCAATCCAGCGGAAAGAGGGCGTACGCCCCTCGCGTCTGCCAAAAGACTTTCAAATCATGCAAGAGGACCTGAGACAGTTTGTGCTCAGAAGGTTTATAGAAGAGAAAAAGCAAATTCAGAAGCAGCTTCGCCAGGATTCCGAAGAGCGTCAACGAATCGACCTCGAAAAAGCAACGCTCGAAGGCATCACGCTGGATGACCCGACAATTAATGAAGTTCTGGCAATCGATGACATGCAGACTGTCGAATCCGACAGCCCATCATTTGCCCAAACAAGCAGCCTCGCGCCCGAGGGCAGGATCTTCGGGGCCGGAAGCTAGACCGGCTAACAAGGTGGGTACCCTAGCGATGTGCAAAATTGCGAGTATTCAGCAGGGTCGGGTGTCTATCACCCTCGAGTGGATCCAAATGTGGAGCGAAATCACTCTTGCGTGAGAGCGTTAGGCAACATTTGAGGAAGAACTCATCGGATTAACACCCTAAGATAACTCTTGAACTGCATTATATGACCTGCAATAAATTAGCGGACCCCCTATAATTGCAGAATACTCCATTTTTTGCACGGCACGAGGGTACCCACCTTGGCATCGACTATCAAAAAACGCTCAGTCCGGGATCTCGTCCACTATTCCCCATCATTTTGTACAACGAATTACCTGAACGTCATTGACATATGAACATGCGCTCATATAATCGAAAGTAAATTATATGAGCGCATGTTCATATGAAAGGATATTGCAATGAGCATCCGCGTTGATGAAACGAAACTCGACATCGAGGCCACCGAACCCGCGATCCCGACCACCTGCTCGCCCGAGGACCTTCCCGACGAGGAGCTTCTCTACGACCTCGCCGACCTGTTCAAGGTCTTCAGCGACACCACGCGCATCAAGATCCTCTATGCCCTCATGGGCCGCGAGCTCTGCGTGGCAGACATCGCCGAAGCGACCGAAACCTCGCAGTCCGCGGTGTCGCACCAGCTGCGCACACTCAAGCAGTCGCACCTGGTTAAATTCCGGCGCGACGGGCGCAATATCCTCTACTCGCTCGCCGACGACCACGTCTACACCATGCTCAACCAAGGCATGAGCCACATCTGCGAATAGCGACCAACCACGGTACCAGCGCGGCCTGCACCCAAGCCGCAAATACAGAGAAAGGAACCCACCATGAAAAAGCAGTTTAAACTCGACGAGATCGACTGCGCCAACTGCGCGCGTGAGCTTCAGGACGAGCTGGCCAAGCTCGAGGGCGTCAAATCCGTGTCCGTCAACTTTATGACCCAGAAGCTGACGCTCGAGGCTGATGATGCTGAGTTCGACGAGGTGCTCAACCGCGTTGTAGAGTTTACGGCCGACGCCGAGCCGGACTGCGAGATCATTCTCTAGCCCAGGTTTACGCCAACCTGCAAGGCCGCGATTGCCGCTGCCTTTGCTCGCGAAATTATATGAGCGCGTGTTCATTCATTCAAATGGGAGGATACGAGTCATGGCCACCGCCGACCCCAAAAAGAAAAAGAAGAAGCGCAAGAAAAAAGAATCACTCGAGCATAAGCGCAACCGCATCCTGGTAGCGCTGGGCATTTTTGCCGTGGTGTACGCCCTCGATGAGCTCGGCACCCTCACTGCCGCATTCGGCACCCCGGGCGACATCTACGCCAGCTTTGTGCTGTTCCTCGTGCCGTTTTTGATTGCCGGCTACGACGTACTGCAAAAGGCATTCAATAACATCCGCCGCGGCAAGGCCTTCGACGAGAGTTTCCTTATGGCAGTCGCGACCATCGGCGCGTTTGCCATGGTGCTCTTCCCCGATACCGACCCGCACATGGCCGAAGGCGCCGCCGTCATGCTGTTCTACCAGGTCGGCGAGCTGTTCCAGGCATACGCCGTGGGCAAAAGCCGTAAATCGATCAGCGCCATGATGGACATCGCACCCGACTACGCCAACGTCGAGCAACCCGACGGCACGCTCGAACAGGTCTTCCCCGATGACATCGCCGTCGGCACCGTGATTGTGGTCAAGCCCGGCGAGCGCGTGCCCATCGACGGCGTCATCGTCGAAGGCGAAACCCAGCTCGACACCGCCGCCCTTACCGGTGAGTCGGTCCCCCGCCCGGCCAAAACCGGAGACGATATCATCAGCGGCTGCATTAACATGACGGGGCTCATCCACGTGCGCACCACCAAGCCCTTTGGCGAGTCCACCGTCGCGCGCGTCCTGGAGCTCGTAGAAAACGCCAGCGAAAAGAAGGCGCGCACCGAGAACTTCATCACGCGCTTTGCCCGCATCTACACGCCCGCCGTCACCGGCGCTGCCGCGGTACTCGCGCTCGGCGGCGGCTTGGTCACCGGCGCCTGGTCCGACTGGATCCTGCGCGGCCTGACTTTCCTGGTCGTCAGCTGCCCGTGCGCGCTCGTGATCAGCGTCCCGCTCAGCTTCTTTGGCGGCATCGGCGGCGCGTCCAAGCTGGGCGTTCTCATCAAGGGTTCTAACTACCTCGAGACGCTCGCCGACGTGGACACCGTCGTCTTTGACAAGACGGGCACCCTCACCAACGGCACGTTCTCGGTGGTCGCGGTACACCCCGAGGCCGGCTATACCGAGCAGTCGTTGCTCGAAGTCGCAGCCCTTGCTGAGTCGTTCTCCGATCACCCCATCGCGCAGTCCGTACGTGTCGCCTACCAGGGCGAGGTCGACCCCAAGCGCGTTAGCAACTCCGCCAACGACGCGGGCCACGGCGTGACGGCAACCATCGACGGCAAGCACGTCGTCGTTGGCAACGCAAAGATGCTCGCCGCGGCCGGAGTCGAAGCGCCCGATTGCGAGGTCGTCGGCACCATCCTCCACGTGCTAGTCGATGGCATCTATGCCGGCCACATTGTAATTGCCGACACCATAAAGGCCGATGCAGAGCAGACGATCCGCGACCTGCACGCCGCCGGCGTCAAGCGCACCGTCATGCTCACGGGCGACCGCGAGGAAGTGGCTGCTGCGGTGGCCAAGCGGCTGGGGCTCGACGAGTTCCACGCGCAGCTGCTGCCGGGCGACAAGGTCGAGCGTGTTGAAGCGCTGCTGGCAGCCGAAAGCGGCAAGGGCAAGCTCGCCTTTGTCGGCGACGGTATCAACGACGCACCCGTGCTCACGCGCGCCGATGTGGGCATCGCCATGGGCGCTATGGGCTCGGACGCCGCAATTGAGGCGGCGGACGTCGTGCTCATGGATGACAAGCCGTCCAACATCTCCCGCGCGATCCGCGTGGCGCGCAAGACCATGTCGATTGTTTGGCAGAACATCATCTTTGCGCTGGGCATTAAGTTGCTGATTCTGGTGCTTGCGGCGCTCGGCATCGCCAACATGTGGCTTGCCGTGTTCGGCGACGTAGGCGTGGCGATCATCGCCATCCTGAACGCCATGCGCGCGATGGGTGTCAAGAACCTGTAGCGTTCGTGGGCTGTCCGGCCGGGGCCGGGCTTGGTTTTGAAGACGGGCCTCGCGCTGCGGAGTGTTTTCAAAACCAAGCCCGGCCCCGGCCTGCATTGACACAGCTGGCGGTTCTTGGGCATCGCTTGCTGGCGGGGTTCCTTAGCTGAAATGGACTTGGCCGAAAGGGCCGCTGGTCCCGGTCGCTGGTTCGCGCTTTGCGTGAACTCCGCGCCACTGTGGGTCAGTTAGGCTTCCGTTGTTGGACCCGCCACATCTTCCCGTCCCAGCATCGCCCTCAGCTTCTCGAAGCTTTCCTCGCTTAGGCAGTGCTCCATGTGGCAGCCCTCTTGCGACGCGACCTCAGCCGAAACACCCGCATCCTCCAGCAGCCCCACGAAAAAGCAGTGACGCTCCCACATTTGGCGAGCGACCTCCAGACCACGCTCCGTCAGATGAACGTCGCGCTTGCCCATTTCGACATAGCCGTTGCTTTCCAGCGTCGCCATGGCCTTGGAAACGCTCGCCTTGGTTACGCCGAGGTACTCCGCAACGTCGATCGAGCGCACGATGCCCTGACGTTCCGACAGAACGTAGATCGATTCGAGATAGTCTTCTCCGGATTCACGTAGGGCCATGGGCCGCCTTTCGCGATGATTGCTAGTTAGCCTTTGGATACTTTTCACAGCTTACTTTACCGCAAAAGTTGCCCATGTCTTACTACTTTGCCTAAAAGTTAGCCGTGTTTCACAAAACGTGCGGGACGAAAACAAAAGGCTCTGTTAGACCAGGATTGACATACATGTGTCCCCACGGTGCCATATCTTT
>CABRID010000079.1 GCA_902470895.1 uncultured Collinsella sp. | reverse complement strand
CTACACAAGGAGTATCGTCGGCAGCGTCAGATGTGTATAAGAGACAGGCTTCGGCCACGGGGACGGCTCGGGGGACGATGCAGGGATCGTGACGGCCGTGGACCGAGAGCTCGGCATTTTCCATGGCGTCCATGTCTACGGTCTGCTGCTCGCGGCCAATGGAGGGCGTCGGCTTTACGGCCATGCGCCACATGACGGGCGCGCCGGTGGAGATGCCGCCCAGGATGCCGCCGGCGTTGTTGGACTCGACTTCAATCTCACCGGTCTCGACATCGATGCGATACGGGTCGTTGTTCTCGCTGCCGCGCATGGCTGCTACGGCAAAGCCCATGCCAAACTCCACGCCCTTCACGGCAGGAATGCCAAACGCAATCTGCGCGATGCGGTTCTCGATGCCGTCGAACATGGGGTCGCCGATGCCTGCGGGCAGGCCGTAGATGCCACACTCCACGATGCCGCCGATGCTGTCGAGCTCGTCGCGCGCGGCCAGAATCTCCTCGCGCATGCGGCCGGCAGCAGCGGCGTCAATGCAAGGAAGATCGTTCGTTAGGATCGCCTTTCGGTCGGCCTCGCGATAGACCATGTCGTCCATCGGCAGGTCGGAGATGCCGCCGATCTGCGCGACGTGCGCCATGACCTTGATGCCACGGGCTTCGAGTGCCTGCAGCGCAATACCGCCGGCGATGCACAGGGGGGCCGTTAGGCGGCCGGAGAAGTGCCCGCCGCCGGCGACGTCGTGCATGTTGTGGTACTTCACGCGCGCCGGAAAGTCTGCGTGCCCGGGGCGGGGCTTGCGGCGCAGCTCGGAATAGTCCTTGGAGCGCGTGTTGGTGTTCTCGATAATCGCTGCGATGGGTGCGCCCGTGGTGTGTCCATCGACCACACCGGCGATGATATGCGCGGCGTCGGCCTCGCGGCGCTTGGTCGCGGTCTCGTCGCGACCGGGGGCGCGACGGTCCAAAAAGGCCTGCAGCTGCCCCTGGTCAACAGCGATGCCCGCCGGAATGCCATCGAGGGAGCAGCCGATGGCGGGGGAGTGCGACTGGCCGAAGATGCTTAAGTGCAAAACGTTGCCAAAGGTCGAGGACATGCTATTCCTCCTCGAGTGTGACCTTGCCGCCCAGCAGGCGGTAGTGGTCGAAGAAATCGGGATAGGACTTGTTGACGGCCTCGGCGCCGTGGATCACGACCTCGCCGGTGGCGCGGCTCGCGGCGATAGCGGCCATCATGGCGATGCGATGGTCGTTGTGCGAATCGACCTCGCCGCCGGTAAAGGCGTCGACGCCCTTGATGATGAGGTCGTCGCCGGCAATGCGCACCTGCGCGCCCAGCGCGGTGAGCTCGCGGGTGGTCGTGACCAGGCGGTCGGATTCCTTGATGCGCAGACGGGCGCAATCGCGGATAAAGGTGCGGCCCTGCGCCAGCGAGGCTACGGCCGAGATGACGGGCACCAGGTCAGGAATGTCGTGGGCGCTCATCTCAAAGCCGGCGAGCTTGTCGGACTGCACGGTGGCGGCGTTGGTGGAGCGCACGATGCGGGCGCCAAAGCGCGAAAGCGCGGCGAGCACGTTTCGGTCGCCCTGCGCGGAGCTCAGGGATACGCCCTCCACGGTGATGGGGTCGGCGCCGATAGCGCCGGCACACAGCCAAAAGGCGGCGTTGGACCAGTCACCCTCGACGGCCACGCTGCCGGGCGTGCGGTACGAGCCGCTGCTCACGCGGAAGTTCGTGACCTCGGGCTGTCCGTCCTTGGCGGGGATACGCTCGACGTTGACTTCGACGCCGAAGGCCTTCATGGCCTGGATCGTCAGGTTGATGTAGGGGCGGCTTTCGATGAGACCGGTCACCTGCACGCAGGAGGGCTGGGCCAGCAGCGGCGCTGCCAGGAGCAGGCCCGAGATGTACTGTGAGCTCACGTTGCCCGGCAGCACAAAAGTGCCCGGGCGCATGCGGCCGCTCGTCTTGAGCGGAAAACCGCCCAGACCCTGCAGGTCGCAGCCGGCGGCGATGATCTCGTCCGAGAGCGGGGAGAGCGGGCGGGCGCCCAGACGACCCTGGCCCACAAAAGTGGCCTCCGCACCCAGCGCGCAGGCGACGGGCAGCATAAAGCGCAGCGTGGAGCCGCTCTCGCCGCAGTCGAGCGTGCCGCCGGCAAGGGCCTTGAGCAGGCCAAATTCAACGCTCTTCATGGTGGGGTGGACTTGGAAGCCGTCCTCGACGGTCTCGATGCGGGCGCCGAGCGCCGTGAGGCAGCGCACCGTGGCCTCGATATCGGCGCAGGTGGTGTTGCAGGTGACGTGCGTCTCGCCGTTGGCAAGCGCGGCACAGATGATCAGGCGGTGCGCCATCGACTTGGACGCGATGGCGGGAACGGTGCCCTTGAGCGGGGACGGGGTGATGCGGGCTAGCATGCGGATGCGTCTCCCTTCTGGCCGAGGCCCTCGGCAATTAAATCGTGGAAGGTGGAAAGCGGCGTGCGGTCGATGCTGCAGCGGCCGATGTCGTGCGGAATCACCAGGTCGATGGTGTCGCCCGCGCGCTTCTTGTCGTGGAGCGCCTCGGCAAAGACGGCATCGGCATCCAAGTCGCAGCGGGTCTTGAGGCCATGGCGGGCACAAAGCTCCTCAATACGTCCGGGCAACTCGGCGTCGCAAACGTCGTGTAGGGCCGCGGCGCGCGTGATGATGCCCATGCCGATCGACACGCAGTTGCCGTGGCCGAGCTCAAAGTGCTCGCAGGCCTCGACGGCGTGTCCGGCGCTATGTCCAAAGTTGAGCAGCTTGCGCTGGTTGGTCTCGCGCTCGTCGGCAACGACCACGGCGCGCTTGATGTCGATATTGCGGGCGATGATGAGCGCCACGCGGGCCACGTCGCGGTTCAGCAGCTCCAGCGTGAGCGGGGTCTTCTCCAACTCGGCGAAAAGCTCGGGATCGGCAATCACGGCGTGCTTGACGACCTCTCCGCAGCCGTCGGCGAACTGCTCGGGTGTGAGGGTGGCCAGGCACCCCACGTCGGCGATAACCACGCTCGGCTGCCAAAAGGCGCCGGCCAAGTTCTTGCCTGCAGCCAGGTCGATGGCGGTCTTGCCGCCCACCGACGAATCCACCATGGCGAGCAGGCTCGTCGGAATCTGCACAAACTTGCAGCCGCGCATGTACGTGGCGGCCACAAAGCCGGCCACGTCGCCCACGACGCCGCCGCCGAGCGCCACGATCACGTCGGAGCGCGAAAGCTCGTGCTCGGCCACAAACTCCAAAATGGCAACGTAGGTCTCGGCGCGCTTATGGGCTTCGCCGGCCTCGAAGGTGCAGATGCTCGCCTCGTAGCCTGACGCCTCCAGGCTCTGCTTAACGGGCATCTGGTAGAGCGGGCCCACGTTGGTGTCCGTCACGATGACGGCCTTGGTGCCGCCGGCAGTGGCGCGCACAAGCGGTCCCGCCTGCTCCAGCAAAAAAGTGCCAACATGCACCTGATAGGGGCGTGCAGTGTCGATATCGATGGTAATCGCCATAAGCTTCGGTCCTTTCGACCTGGCGTGATAGGTGGTCTAGTGGGAGGCCTCGTCGTCGAGTGCGCGCTTAATGCGGTCGCCCTCGGCAAGGAGATTCTCCAGATAGCGCTGGTCGCGGTCCTTGAGCGCACGGCTGTAGGCGCCGAGCGAGTCGATCAGGTGGTCGATCTCGAAGGCGAGCGCGTCGGCGTCGTCGATCATGAGCTCGGACCACATTTGCGGGTTGAGGTGCGCCACGCGGGTGAGATCGCGGTAGCTACCGGCCGAAAAGCCGTGGTGGACCTGGGCGGTCGGGCTCTTTACGTAGGCGTTGGACACCACGTGCGCAAGCTGGCTCGTGAAGGCGATGACGCGGTCGTGCTCGGCGGCGCTGGTCACGCTGAACTTGCCAAAGCCCAAGGGGCGCACCATCTCGCGCACCTGGCCCAAAAGCTCCAGTTTGAGCGCATCGTCCACCGCGGGCGGCACGAGCACGAGTGGCGCGCCCTGGAACAGGTCGGCGCGGGAGTGCGCATAGCCCGAGTACTGCGTGCCCGCCATGGGGTGCGCGCCCACAAAGTAAAAGCCGTGCTCGCGGGCAAGCTCAAAGGCGCGTTCGCACACGATGCCCTTGACGCCCACCGTGTCGATCACCACGGGGCCCATGATGGCCTCGGTATCGGTGGCGTCGGCGAGTGCCTGGGCATGCGCCTCGAGCCACTCGATGCAGGCCTCGGGGTAGCAGGCAAGGACGATGATGTCGCATTCGCCGAGTGTCCTGTCGTTGAGCTCTCCGGCGACAGTGCCCATGCTGGCGGCCGTCATGACATCATCATCGGGGTCCCAGGCCAGCACGCGAACGCCCGCCTGCGCATAGCCGCGGGCAAAGCTGCCGCCGATGAGGCCCAGGCCCACGATGCCCGCGCATTTGGGACCGCCCTGGTTAACGCACGCGTTTCTCACCGTACCCATGGGCTACTCCATGGTCTCTTGGCAGACGACCTCGCGGATGGCGCAAATGCGGCGCATGGTGTCGTCGAACTGGTCGGGGGTGAGGGCCTGAGCGCCGTCGGACCATGCGCGGCTGGGCTCGTCGTGGACCTCGATCTCCAGGCCGTTGGCGCCGCAGGCGGTCGCGGCGAGCGCCATGGGCTCAACGTAGCGGGTGTAGCCGGTGGCGTGGCTGGGGTCGGCGACGACGGGCAGGTGCGACAGGTGGTGCAGAACCGGCACGGCGTTGAGGTCGAAGGTATTGCGGGTGCGGGTCTCGAAGGTGCGGATGCCGCGCTCGCACAGGATAACGTTGTCGTTGCCCTCGCTCATGATGTACTCGGCTGCCATAAGCAGCTCGTCGATCGTGCCGGACATGCCGCGCTTGAGCAGAATTGGGGTCTGAGTCTTGCCGACCTCCTTGAGCAGGGGGAAGTTCTGGGCGTTGCGGGCGCCGATCTGCATGACGTCAATCTTCTTGTCCAAGAAGACCTGCACGTCGCGTGGGTCCATGATCTCGGTGACAATCGGCATGTCGAGCTCGGCAGACGCCTCGCACAGCAGGTCGAGGCCGGCGGGGCCCATACCCTGGTAGGCGTAGGGGGAGGTGCGGGGCTTGTAGGCACCGCCGCGCAGCATCGTGGCGCCGGCGGCCTTCACGCGGCGTGCGATGCGGATGAGGTTCTCGCCCTCGACGGAGCAGGGGCCGGCGATGACCTGGAACTGGTCGCCGCCGATCTTGACGCCGTGGCCGCAGTCGATGACGGAGTCCTCGGGGTGGAACTTGCGGTTGGCGCGCTTGAACGGCTCGGAGACGCGCTGCACGCGCTCGACGACGTCCATGGACTCGAGCAGGAACGGGTCGATCTTGGTCGTGTCGCCCACCAGGCCGATGATGGTCTCGTTCTCACCGCGCGAGACGTCGGTCTTGAGTCCCTTTTTCTCGATCCAGCTGACGATGTGGCCGACGGCCTCGTCGCTGGCGCTCTGCTTTAAAATCGCAATCATGGTGTGCCTCTCACCTCGATAGATAGCCCTTGCAAAAACGGCTCGCATCGCGAGCCGTTATATATGTGCATGAGAGTTTATACTATCTGACTCGCTTTTGCCGCCTAAAGCGCGCCGTCGCGGCGCGTCTCCCACGTAATTGCAAAGCTTTTTCTATTATTTTGTTAGCCCGCGGCGCACTTGGGTATAATGCCTACCGTTCGCCCTATTAGCTCAGGGGATTAGAGCGTCTGCCTCCGGAGCAGAAGGCCGTTGGTTCGAATCCAACATGGGGCACCATCGAACGTAAGACCGTCCGAACCTCGCATGGTCCGGGCGGTTTTCTTATACCGACGCGACAGGATGGGACGTGGTATGGCAGCAACGGATATCGAGCGCGGACTCTCGACCGCCGAGGTCGAGGAGCGCATCGCCGCCGGTAAGATCAACCGCAACATGGAGCTCAAGACCAAGTCGGTCAAAGAGCTCATCATCGAGAACCTCTGCACGCTGTTTAACTTGATCAACGTGGTCTTGGCGATTTTGGTGTTGCTGACCGGTTCGTTTAAGAACCTGACGTTTCTGTTCGTGGTGTTCTTGAACACGGCAATTGGCGTCATTCAGTCCATGCGTTCCAAGCGGATGGTCGACAAGCTTACGCTGCTCACCTCTAAGAAGGCCATCGCGGTGCGCGATGGCGCCGAGGTGGAGCTCGACTTGGACCAGATCGTGCTCGACGATATCATTCGCCTGGGGCGCGGTGACCAGATTCCCGCCGACGCCGTGGTGGTGTCGGGCGAGGCGCTCGTCAACGAGAGTCTGCTGACGGGCGAGAGCGATCTTATCAAAAAGCAGCCCGGCTCCGAGCTCATGAGCGGCAGCTTTATCGACTCAGGCCTGCTGCGCGCCCGCGTGATCCATGTCGGCGCCGATAACTACGTGGCAAAGATCAACAACGAGGCCAAGTACGTCAAAAAGGTCAATTCCGAGATCATGAACGTGTTGAATGCCATCGTGCGGTTCGCGAGCATTATCATGATTCCGCTTGGTCTGGCGCTCTTTGCTTCGAGTGTGAGCGAGCTGTGGGATGCCGCGGGAACCCCGGGCGATAGCGCGCTTTCTTGGTGTTTCTCCGAGCTGCTGGCCGGCCGTGTGCCTTCTTCGGCGCTGCTGTCCACGGTTGGTGCCCTGCTGGGCATGATTCCGCAGGGCCTGGTGCTGCTGACCTCGTCGGTGCTCGCGATCGCCACGGTGCGCCTGGCGCGTCGCAAGGTGCTGGCACAGCAGCTCTACTGCATCGAGACGCTCGCGCGCGTCGACGTTTTGTGCCTGGACAAGACGGGCACCATCACCTCGGGCCGTATGGAGGTCGAGGGCACCTACCCGCTGCCTGTTGAGGGTGTTGGCTTTGGCGCGGACTCGGATGAGGCGGCTGTCCCCGTCGAGACCACGGTGCTCGATTTTGCGCTCGCCAATGTGGCGCATGCGACCTCGGCAGATGCCAACGAGACCTGCCAGGCGCTACTTAACTACTACGCTGATCGTCCGGTCGAGGTGTCCGAGCCGCTGTCGGTCATTCCGTTCTCGTCGTCCAAAAAGTGGAGCGGTGCGTCGTTTGCGCAGGGCTCCTATGTGATGGGCGCCGCGCAGTTTGTGCTCTCTGACCGCGCATTTGCGCAGGTCGAGAATCGTGTGGCCGAGCTCGCCGATACCTGCCGTGTGCTCGTGGTGGCGCGCGTGGACGGCTTTTCGCCCGATGGCGATATGGTGGGCGAGGCCGAGCCCGTGGGTTTTGTGACTATTCGTGACGAGATTCGTACCTCGGCAGCCGAGACTATCGGCTACTTTAACGAGCAGGGCGTGACCCTCAACGTGATCAGCGGCGACGACCCGCGTACGGTGTCGTCGATCGCGCGCGTGGTGGGCGTGCCGGGCGCCGATGCTTACGTGGACGCGACAACCCTCGATACACCGTCCAAGATTGATGCGGCAGTGGACCGTTACCACGTCTTTGGGCGTGTGACGCCGCAGCAGAAGCGCGAGCTCGTACAGGCGCTCAAACGCCGCGGGCACACCGTGGCCATGACGGGCGACGGCGTCAACGACGTGCTTGCGCTCAAGGAGGCCGACTGCTCCGTGGCGATGGCCGCCGGCTCCGATGCCGCACGTAATGTGGCCGAGATCGTGCTCGTCGATAACGACTTTGCCTCGATGCCCGCTGTGGTGGCCGAGGGCCGTCGTTCTATCAATAACCTGCAGCGCTCCGCCGCGCTCTTTCTGACCAAGACGCTTTTCTCGATGGGCCTGGCGGCGCTGTGCATCGCGCTACCGCCGTATCCCTTTGAGCCCATTCAGATGACGCTCATCAACTTCTTCTGCATCGGTGCGCCGGGCTTTGTGCTGGGTCTGGAGCCCAGCAACGCCCGCGTGAAGGGGTCGTTCTTGACCAACGTGCTTAAGCGTGCGCTGCCGGCGTCGATTGCGGTCATTTTGGCCGCGGCGCTCGATATCTTTGTGGCGCGCGTATTTGGCTTTAGCCAGCTTACGCTTTCGACCATGTGCCTGCTTACGTCGTGCGCGGCGAGCGTCAGCCTGATCTGGCGCATCTCGCAGCCTCTCACGCCCTTACGTGTTGTGCTCTTTGTGTTTGTAGTCGCCGGCATCCTGGTGGGCGTTATCGGATTCCCGGAGCTGCTGTCCATTGCCAACTTGTCGATGGGCCAGATGGTTATCTTGGCTGTTATCGTGGTCTTTACCTGCTCGGTGTTCTTTAAGCTCGCCACGATGATGGATTCGCTCAAGCCGCGTCGTCGTCATGCCGCAACTGGTTTTGGCCGTGGTGTGCGCGTCCACCTGGGTCGCGGTGGCGGCAAGGTGAGTTCGACGGGTTCGACGGCCGAGCGTTTTGCCAAGCGCGTCGCCGCCGACATGGCGCAGCGCCGCGAAGATCGCACCGCTCGCGAGGCCGAGGCCCGCGCACTCGAGGGCGTGGCCCAGGCCCAGCCCAAGAAAAAGAAGAGTGCCGGAGCCAAGCGCTCTCGCGTGACCAAGTCCGCCCAAGGCATCAAGGTCTCGATGCCAAGCAAAAAGAAGAAGTAGCTACGCGCCCTGGCGATGTTGAATTGGTGCCTTGTTCCTGTGGGGCCGTGGCGATGTTATGCTCTAACCTCGATTGTTTGAATTGCTTCGAAAAGAGGATGCCGTGATCTGCCCGCATTGCCTTAAGACTATCGAGGACGGCGCCTCGTTCTGCCCCTACTGCAACGCCTATGTGGGTCCGGGCGATGGCCCCGAGCACACCGAGTTCGTGTTCTGTGAGGGCTGCGGTGCCCGTCTTTCTCCGCATGATCGTACGTGCCCCAAATGCGGACGCCCCGCTCCGGGTATCCTCTCCGAGGACGCGGCCGCATCCGACCTGGCAGCGGGCCGCACGGCGGGCTTTCCGCGCCTAACGCAAGAGCAGATCGATACCGAGGTGCCGCATGCGCCTGCCTCGGCTGCCGCGGTTCTTTCGGACGCCGCCGATCCTAACGAGACCTGCGTGCTGCCGGCTTTCGATAAGGATTTCGGTATCCCCAAGGTCGACATTCCCACGCCCGTTTCCCTGCACGACGATGCTCAAAAACCCAAGCGCAAGGTGCACCCCGACGAGGACGCCTACCACAAGCACAAGCGTCATATCCCCTG
>CABRID010000078.1 GCA_902470895.1 uncultured Collinsella sp. | reverse complement strand
AGATATGGCACCGTGGGGACACATGTATGTCAATCCTGGTCTAACAGAGCCTTTTTTAACGCAGATAAATTGATTTCTGCTTATTTTTCTGCGAAAAAAATGTCAGCGCCACTGCTTCGATGCCCTTTGGTCAGTCGTTAGCAAAACTTGCAAAAGTTGGCAAAACTTGCAAAAATTAGCAAAACCTGCAAAGGAGCTACCATGGAGTACAGCAAGAACCCCTTTACCCCGACGTTCGGAAGCGTCCCTCCCTTTCTAGCGGGTCGCGAGCATATCCTGCGTGACATCAACCGTGGCTTTATCAACGGCCCGGGAGATCCCAACCTGTCAACCATTTTTACCGGCGCAAGGGGAACGGGCAAGACGGCGCTTCTCTCGCTCCTTTCAGAAACGGCGCTTGAACACGGCTGGATCGCAGCAAATGTCTCCGCTATGCCAGGCATGCTCGAAGATATTATCGAGCGAACCAAAGAAGCCGCAGATAGCTACCTCTCACAGCCTCACGCGCGCATAAACGGTGTTCAAATTGGCCCAGTGGGCATCGATTGGACATATGCTCAAGAGGCTCAAGGCAACTGGCGCACGCGCATGAATGGCATCTTTAAGCAACTCGAAAAACATGACATCGGACTTCTCATCACCATCGATGAAGTCACCGTCGATCTCGAAGAAATGCTTCAATTTGCCTCTGTTTACCAGCACTTTGTACGCGAAGGTAAAAAAGTTGCCCTACTCATGGCAGGACTGCCCTACAAAGTATCGGCGTTGCTGCGTAACGATTCCGTCTCGTTCCTCAGGCGTTCCCAATATCATCAGTTGGGACGAATCACTGACGTTGAAATTGCAAACGCATTCCGCAAAACCGTTGAGGCCGGAGGCCGCTCAATCACGCCAGAAGCGCTCGAGGATGCTGTGAAGGCCGTCGACGGATTTCCCTATATGATGCAGCTCGTCGGATATCGCACATGGGATGTTTCGGAGAACTCGCCCAAAATCAGTGCACCTGATGTACAGCAGGGTTCTCTGCTTGCCCGCATGGAGCTGCGCGATCGAATTCTCGAAACGACTTATCGGGAGCTTTCCGATAAAGACATTGAGTTTTTGCTCGCGATGCTGCCCGATTCTGGCCCCAGCAGGGTCTCGGAGATAGCCAAACGCATGGGCGTCGCCAGCAACTACGCAAGCCAATACAAACGCCGCCTCCTGGAGGACGGCGTCATTGGAGAGCGCGGGCGTGGTCTCGTTGGCTTTGACATTCCCGCGTTCAGGGAATTCTTGAACGAGAAGGCGTTTTAGCACGCCGGAATTGTCCGCGGAAGCATCAACGCATGGCAATCAGCATTCCTCTTGATAAGGATAGCAAGCATTTCCACCAACACCGATTGCCATGCGCTCTTCTTGTCCTTAGGCGAGTTTGCGAGCGAGCTCTCGCACCTCTTCCAACTTGGGCGAGGAGGCCATGCTGTCGCGCTCGGTCATACCGCTGATGGTGACAATGCCCTGGTCCTCCCACTTGCAGTATGCGCAGGTTGACTTGTACATAGCGATCGCCGCATCATAGACGCCTTCGCTGTGGCTATCGAGCAAAAGGGCCGTCTTGGTGAACGGGAAGCCCGTGGCACCGAAGGCGTACAGGCGGTCGATGGCGGCCTTCTCCTGCGCGGTGATATCAAACCAGTAGATAGGCGAAGCGAAGACAACCATATCGGCGCCTTTCAGTGACTCGATCACCTTGGCCATGTCATCCTTCTGCACACAGGTGCCCTCATGGGTAAAGCAATACTGGCATCCCCGACAGCCAGCGATCTTTTTGCCGGCAACGCGGATGACCTCGACCGTATGGCCGGCCTCGCGCGCGGTCTCGGCAAACGCCTCGACCATGGTGTCGGTATTGGCGCCCTTGCGCGGGCTACCGCTCAATACAACGATATTCATGGAAATCTCCCTCCTTCATGCCGCAGGCGCACGTTGATTCGGGACAGGTCTTCGTTAGCACCCTCGTAGCGGTTTTCCGCCCCCTAAGCAGAGCGTCCGCTACGAAACGACCGTCTTGTAATAAGCGCCGAAGTCTGCGAGCGAGTCCATGATGGGCATCATCTGGCGGCCGAGCTCGGTAAGGCCATACTCAACGCGGGGAGGATTCTCGCCATAGTCATGGCGAAAGACCAGCCCATCATCCTCCATCTGCCGCAGGCTGTCGGTAAGCACCTTCTGAGAGATCCCCTCAAGGCTGCGGCGCAACTCGTTGAAACGCCAGGGGCGTACGCGCAAGTTACGGATAATGAGCAGCTTCCACTTGCCGCCAATGAGCGTTACCGCCGTTGCGACCGGACACTCCGGAAGCTCCTCTTTCGCCATCACGGGAGACCCAACCTCCTTGACCATACCGGTTTCACAAAAAAGTACGCAGTTACAAATATGTGCGTACTCGTATTTGCATTCGCCTTCGCGTTGAATATAACTCACGCAGGAGATGCCTGCAAGGTACATCAACCCCAAGAGAGGAACCATTATGGCTAATTATGCAAGGACCCACATCGGTAATGAGAGCCGTGTCGAGCTGCACGAAGTGCTCGGGCTTACCGGGGCAGAGGTGAGTGTCAACAATCTTCCCGCCGGCGCTGGCGTTCCGTTCGTCCATGCACACAAGGAAAACGAGGAAATCTATGGCGTGCTCGAAGGCGCCGGCTCGGTCACGATCGACGGTGAGGAAATCGAGCTTGCAGCCGGCGACTGGCTGCGCATTTCCCCCGCCGCACACCGTCAGTTCCGCGCCGCATCCGACTCGGGCATCACATACGTCTGCATTCAGGTCAAGCAGGGATCCCTTGATGCCTTCACGGCCGACGACGCTATCATGTTCTAATTCGCGATCGGTGTGCAAGGGGCCGATACCGCCCGCATGCCCCCTTCGGAATAGACGCTGAGCAGCTCCTGGGCGTGGGCGAACTCGGGCCCTCGCCTCCAACCGAGCAGGCGGTTGACCGCGAGATTTCCCTGGACGTTGTGAACGAAGAGCAGATAGGCGTCCTCGCGCGAGAGCCCGGTCTCCTCCATGATCGAGGGAACCATCTGCTCAGCGCCGCGCTCGACGACGCGCTGTGCCACCCGGGCGTACGCGTCGTCATCCGAGTAGAGCAGATAATAGTCATCGTTTGCCGGCGGACGCTGGCAGAGGGCACCCGCCTCCGTTCCCTCGAGCGGAGGCACCGCCGCCAAGCCCTCGTCGATAAGCGCGTCGAGCAGTGCGAACTTGTCCTCGTAGTGCAGATAGAACGTGCCGCGGTTGATATCGGCGCGGCGGCAGATATCCGCTACCGTCATCTTCGCGAAGCCGACCTCGGCCAGCAGCGCGAAGAACGCCTCCCGTATGACCGAGAGCGTATAGCGTCGGCGACGATCGATCTTCCCCGCTTCCATTACCCCTCCAATTGCAACGCTCGACAATGCCCAGCAAACGCTCGTTTATCGACAGCAGGCCGAAGCTGTTCATTGCTCTCGCACAAATCAACATGGATACTTTTTATCAACACCTGTTCATAATAGCTGAAAGAAGGTATCCAGTGACTCTATACGAGCAGCTCGTTGTCGAGCTCACCAACCGATCGTTTTCCCTTCAGGCCGCCTACCGCAGCGGCGGCACGCCCTATGAGCTGAGTGACCGCGAGCCCGAGCCCTACGACCGGCAAATCAAGGACTTCGCCCGCATGATCGAGGAAGCCGATTGCGTGCTGGTGGGCGGGGCCTCCGGGCTCTCCGCGGCGGGCGGCGGCGACTTCTACTACGAGGACAACGCGACCTATCGCAGGCATTTCGGCAAATTCGCCGAGCGCTACGGCTTCAAGGGCGCTTTCGAGGGGTCGTTCTACCGCTGGCCCACCGCCGAGGCGCGCTGGGGCTACCTCGCCACCTTCCTCGACACCACGCTCAACGCCCCGCTGCGCAAGCCCTACAGGGACCTCAACGCCATCCTTGCCGAGAAAGACTTCTTCGTGCTCACCACCAACCAGGACACGCAGTTCGTGAAGCTCTACCCCTGGGAGGAGGTAGCCGAGATCCAAGGCGACCACCGCTTCTTCCAGTGCTCCCGTTGCTGCACCGACGAGGTGTGGGACGCGGTCGAGCCGGTCTCCCGCATGGTAGAGGCCATGGGAGACGGCCTGGAAGTTCCGACGGAGCTCGTGCCGCGCTGCCCGCACTGCGGGGCGGAGGCGTTCCCCTGGGTTCACGGCTACGGTAACTTCCTGCAGGGTGAGCTCTACGAGGAGCAGTACCGCAAGGTGTCCGACTGGCTCGACGCACACGCGCAGCAGAGGATCCTTTTCCTCGAGCTGGGTGTGGGCCGCATGACGCCCGCGTTTATCCAGGAGCCGTTCTGGGCCCTCACGGCGCAGTTGCCGCAGGCTGGCTACATCGCCGTAAACAACAAGACACAGTTTCTCCCCCGCGCAATTGAGGATCGAGGGCTTGCCGTTCGCGCCGATATCGCCGACGTGCTCGCCGACGTGCGCAAGACGCTGGGGAGGTAGCGCATGGAAACGACGAAAGCGGTTCGTATCGGCCAGGCGCTAGCCGAGGCGGACCTTGTCATCATCGGCGCCAGCAACGGGCTCGACATGGCGGAGGGGCTCAATCTCTTCTGCGCCGACGCCCATTTCCGAGAGGCGTACGGGGACCTCGCCCAGGCTGATGGCATCGGCTGCATACTGCAGGGGCTCACCTCTCCGGATGCAAACGTGCGACGCCGATGGACCGAGCGGTTCCATCAAAAGGAGTATCTCGAATATGAGCCCAGCCCGCTCATGAACGGGCTGCGGCATCTTACGGAGCACGCCGACACCTTCGTGATCACATGCAATATCGACGGGCACTTCGCGCGCGCAGGGTTCAACGAGGACTGCGTGCTCGAAACGGAGGGGAGCACGCGCACGTCGATCGACGAGCGGCGTCTCGCTCACCCGGACGCCCTCGCCACGGCTCAGCTCGAAGAGCTCGCACGCCTCGTGCAAGCCCATCGCAACGGGAGGGTCGCCGTCCTCGAGCTTGGCGTGGGGCTGCGCAACGGCGTCATAAAGCGCATGCTCGCCCAGGTCGCGAGCGCCTGCGAGCGCGTCACCTACATCGTGTTCAACTACAGCCAGGCCATGGAGCCCGACGCTTCGTGCGAGACGATTCTCGTTGACGGCGACATGGCCCCGGCTTTCGAGGAGGTCGTCCGGTGCCGTCCCCAGAACGAGAAGCGATGAGGCTTCGGAGCCTCATCGACGATGCCGACGCCATCATCGTCGGCATCGGCTCGGGCATGTCGAGCGCCGCCGGGTTCAACCATTACAACCGCTCGGGCATGGCGCGCGCCGGAATGGAGGACTGGCAGCAGGCCTTTGGCTTCAAGAGCCTTTTCGACGGTTTCTACCACCTCTACCCCAGCCTCGAGCAGCAATGGGCATACTACGCGCGATACATCGATTTCATGCTGCGCGAGCCGGCCTCGCAGCCCTATCTCGACCTGCAGTCCCTCATCGGCAATAAGGACTACTTCATCCTGAGCACCAATGTGGACACCCAGGTCGAGAAGACGTTTCCCGCCAAGAGGGTCTGCAACTACCAGGGAAGCTTCGCGCACCTTCAGTGCAAGCAGCCATGCTGTGACGAGCTCTTCGACGCGAGCCCCTACGTCGAACGCATGCTCGCGGGCATGGCGGGGTTCGAGGTCCTCAGCAAGGATGTCCCCCGATGCCCGCATTGCGGCTGGCAGCTTGTGCCGTGGGTGCGCGATGACACGTTTCTGCAGGGTGCGGCTTGGCGCGAGAGCCTCAGACGATACGAACGCTTTGTTTGCGAGCACAGCGATCGCCGCGTGCTGTTGTTGGAGCTCGGCGTGGGCGAGATGACCCCCGGCATCATCACGCTCCCGTTCTGGAGCATGACCGCGAAGCTGCCGGATGCGCACCTTTTGAGCGTAAACATCTCGGGCGACTCGGCTCCGCTGCAGCTCGGAAGCAAGGCGGAGGCGATCCAGGCCGATTTGGGCGCCCTGCTCTCGGCGGCGCGGATGGCGAAGGTATTTAAACCTCCTTGTCGGTCGCTTTAAGGTATTGCTCGTCGTCCACGGGCTCCATCCACTCGTTGGAGGCCTCCTCGCCCGGAACCTCCACCGCGAGATGGGAGAACCAGCTGTCGGGCGCCGCACCGTGCCAATGTTTCACACCCGGGGCGATGTTGACCACGTCGCCAGGGCGCAGTTTCTGTGCCGATTTACCCCATTCCTGGTAAAGCCCTCGACCGGCCACGCAGACGAGGATCTGTCCGCCACCGCTTTTGGCGTGATGGACATGCCAGTTGTTGCGGCAGCCGGGCTCGAACGTAACGTTGTAAATGCCGACCTGCTCGGTGGAAAGGGGCGCGAGGTAGCTTTGCCCGATAAAGTACTTCGCAAACGCGTCGTTGGGGACACCGATAGGAAAGGCCATCTCGTTTTGGTGCTGCTCCTTTGCGTCGGCAGCGTCTTCGTCCGCCCAGACCTCCTTCGCCATGCGGAAGGCCGCCCACGCCTTGGGCCATCCCGCGTAAAACGCCGCGTGCGTAAGGATTTCCGCAATCTCCGTTCTGGTCACCCCGTTGTTCTTTGCGGACATCAGATGATATTGGAACGAAGAGTCCGTCAGCCCCTGTGCCATCAAGGCGACCACCGTCACCACGCTGCGGTCTCGAAGGGAAAGCCCGTCTTCTCGGCTCCATACCTCGCCGAACAGCACATCGTCATTGAGCTGTGCAAATTTGGGGGCAAAATCCCCCAGGGCATCTCTGCCCGCCGTCTGCTTAATCGTCATGTTCGATTCCTCCTGTCGATGGTTTTGAGTGCAAAACTGCTTCCGTCCAGCTAAGCCGCGCCTAGACTCCTGTGCCCATTCGTCGCGCCTGCTCAAGAGCGGGATGCCCGCCGATTTCGCCCACGCTGTTCAAGCCGCCGCCGAATACCGTTCCGGCAAGCGTGCGCCTTTGGCGAAAATCCCTTGCGCTCCCAATTTATATTGACGAAAATAAAGGTAATACCTAAACCTAACTTTAGGTCAAGGAGTTAATTCGAGATTTGTCCGGAGGGACCATGTACACAATCGGACAGGTAGCGGAGATGTTCGGTCTGCCCGTTTCCACGCTGCGGTATTACGACAAGCAGGGGCTGTTCCCGGGATTGGAGCGGGCGTCGGGCATTCGCCGATTCGGCGATACGGAACTCGAGGCGCTTCGGGTCATCGAATGCCTGAAGAAGGCTGGAATGGAGATCAAGGACATCCGACTGTTCATGGAATGGTGCGCGGAGGGCCCATCGACATACCCCCAGCGCAAGACCATGTTCGAGGAGCGAAAGGCCCACATGGAGTCGGAAATCGCGAACATGAACCGTGCGCTGGATATGCTGAGGTTCAAATGCTGGTACTACGAGCAGGCGATTCAGGATGGCAGCGAGGATAGAGTGAAGGCGCTGATTCCCGACAATTTGCCGGAAGAAATCAACAGCGCCTACGAGAACGCCCACGCTCGATAATGTCGCCCGATGCTCAAGGGAGTTCGGCGAGGAGTCCTCTTCGGGTAGTAATGCAAAAAGAAGGCCTCCGAACCAGAAGGTTCGGAGGCTATTTGATTTTCCGCCAGGAGGTCTTCCAAGTGCCGGGACGTTTCCCTCAGCTTTTTCTTATCCGGCAGAATCCCGCGATATCCCCGTATGACGCTCAGAACTCCTGCTCGCCGAGCAGCCACCTCGCGAGATCCAGCACGAGAACACCAACCCGGGTATAGGGTTCATGCCTCGTGCGGGCGATGAGAACCTTCGGGAACGCATTCCTGACGGACAGCAGCGGCGCGAGCTCCCTCTCGGTTTCGAAACTCGAGATGTTTTTAAGTTTCGAAACTGAGGGGCGATGTGCGTAGGCATATTATCGAGAATTCGAAATTCCGACCCCAATCACAGCATGCCGGCAGCGATGCCGGGCGCATTCGCACGTGCTACAATCCAACCACCAGAGATGAAAACACAGTCCCCGTCGGGTAGTCGTGGGCGTGCGCTAGTCCGCATCAGTAACCCGCCTCCTTGGTTGTCCCTTCTCTGCATGGTCATCTACATAAAGGAGGAACCAACCATGCAGATCAGCGTGTCGTCCACCCTGACCGTATATCACGACGGTCAATTCTGGGTCGGGCTGGCGGAGCACGTCGAGGGCGGAAGGTATGGCGTCGCCCGCATCGTCTTCGGCGCGGAGCCGTCCGATGAGGAGATTCTGCGATTCGTTACAAGCGAATGGGAGAAGCTCTCGCTCTTCGGCGACAAGGCCACTGAAACAAGCAAGCCCGCGAAGAACCCCAAGCGGCGCGCTCGCGAGGCAGCGAAAGCCCTTAAACGGCCCGCGGTGAGCACCAAGGCACAACAGGCGCTCGCGGCACAGCGGGAAGCGATGAAGCGGGAGTCGGCTCAAGCAAGAAGTCAGCGTCGCGCGGATGAGGCGGAGACGCGCTTCGAGCAGCGAAAGTTGAAGCGCAAGCAGAAGCATCGCGGGCATTGATCACCATTTTCAGCAAGGCAAACCATATACAGCAGCGGCGCCAGTTCCACTTGAAGCCGACGCCGCGTAGACGCTGATGGCGACGGCTATGCACGGGCACGGGCGCGCCACCGCACTTCACAGCTTGTTTCTCAAGTATTTGGGACGCACACGCGGCGTTCAAAAATGCGGAGCGACTCCGCATGGCTCGAGACTGAGCCGAGGTGCCCTACTTCTCGCCCTCCAGCAGCCCCACGATGCGGTCGATGTCGACGGCAAAGCGGGGCCTTCCCTCGCGCTCGTAGCGGTCGAGGTACGCCTGGCACTCGGAGACAATGCGCTTGGTGTTGCTATCGATGATGCGCTGGAGCGTCTCGTAGTAGGCCGAGCCCTCGGTCCTGAAGCGGCGCTGGTAGGCCTTGGTTATGGGGAACATCTTGATGTAGTGGATGCCGTGGCGGCAGCCGGGGCGCGTCGTGGGGCGGGGTGGCAACGCAAAGTACTGGTCTTTGGGCACGTTAGGGGCGATGTTGGAACGCAGCGGCACGGCGAAGTCCCTGCGCTTCCCGCGGAAACGCAGCCTCACCACCACGATGCAGGGACGATTGTGCTTAAGCATGAGCTCGCGGTCGCCATCGACGAGGTCGAAGAAGTCCTGGGAGATGGATACGATCTTCATCGGTTGCGCCCCCTTCATACGAAGCGGGGCCCGCATCGCTGCAGGCCCCTACAGGTGGGCGATATTCTACGCCTTGCGGCACCCCGTCGCCCACGGAGGTTAAACGTACACGTAAGCCGTACTCTGAAAGCCGCGGCTTCCGGCAAGTAGTTTATACCACGAAAGGTCGCTTTCGATGCGCCTAGCTCGCAAAATAACACTCGCTGGGCCGTCCTTGATTCTCATTTTCATTGCAACAGCCTCAGGACTCAGCGCAACGCGTTGCGC
>CABRID010000077.1 GCA_902470895.1 uncultured Collinsella sp. | reverse complement strand
TACACAAGGAGTATCGTCGGCAGCGTCAGATGTGTATAAGAGACAGGTTTCCAACGCGCTCAACCACCCCGAAAAGCTGCGTCCCGAGACCCTCAAGCTCATTAACGAAACCATCAATCGACTGGGCTACCTGCCCAACCAAAGCGCTCGTCAGCTCGCGGGCGGCGCCACCAAGTCCTTTGGCCTGGTGCTCCCCCGTCTCGACCACGGCTTTTCACTCCAAATCGCCAGCGGCGCCCACAACGAGGCCCGCAAGCACGGCTACGACCTGCTCATCGCCAACGCCGATAACGACGATATTCTCGAGGACCATTACCTGCGCTACTTTATGGGCACCCAGATGTCCGGCGTCATGGTTCAGCCCATGGCATCCCCCGACTGGCACCCCGCCCTGACCAAGATGCCCGTGCCGATCGTCCATCTGGACATCCATTGCTCCGAGCCCGGCTACTACGTGGCCGCCGACAACGAGGCACAAGGCCGCATCATCGCCGAGCTCGCCATCGCCCGCGGCGCGCACCATATTGTCGTCGTCGGCCGAGCAGCATTTATGCAACTCACCCTGCGCGTCCTTGGCATTCATAAGGCGCTCGCCCTACATCCCGATATCAAGATCGAAGTCATCGACGCCGGCGAATGGAATACCGCCGCCGACGGCTACGGCATCGGCACCCAAATCGCCGCGCGCCCCGCCGACGAACGCCCCGATTTTGTCGTCGGCCTGACCGACGTGCTGGCCTCGGGCGTCATCTCGGCGCTGGTCGACAAAGGCATCGCCGTCCCCGGGCAAGTACGCGTAGCAGGTTGCGATGGCAACCCGCTCGCTTGGAGCGGATCGGTCCCGCTCACTACGGTAGCGCCCCCGGGCTACGAGATTGGCCGCAAGGGCGTTCAATTGCTCATGGAGCAAATCGAGAACAAGGCCCCAGCAAAGACCAAGCATATCCGCGTCGGCTCTACAGCGCGCACCGTCACCGCAGTCACCGCCGCCGAGGACATCAACCGCCAAGAACTGGTACGTCCGTTCCTGCTGGAACGCGCCAGCACCCAGGCAAGCAGCCAGACCGACGCCACGGCCATCAACCTCGGTGCGTATCTATAGCACGCCCGCAAGTATGCTAAGTCGCCGCTCAAGCAAAAGAGGCCCGACCATTGCCGGACCCCTTTTGTTTAAGCGCAAACGTAAGCAATTGCTCGTTTCAACGCCGCAATTGTCTAGCGCACGGCCTTGACCGCCGCCGCCAGATCGAACAACGTATCGAGCACGGCCTCGCAGCCATCCACCACGTCCTGCGGCAGCGGCACGATATCGGGGACGGCAAAGACGTGGCAGCCAGCCGTAATGCCCGAGACGCAGCCGTTGCGCGAATCCTCGACCACGGCACATTCCTCGGGAGTAAAGCCCGCGCGCTCGCAGGCGAGCAGATACATCTCGGGGTCGGGCTTGCCATGCACGACGTCCTCGCCACACGTTACCGTTTCAAACTTGTCAAAAAGACCGAATGCTTTAAGGTTGCGCTCGGCCGTAACATGGCGCGATGACGTTGCAAGGCCTACGTGATAGCCCGCAGCCAACAGCTCGTCTATGCACTCGGCAGCGCCGGCCTTAAGCTCCAGATCGGTCTTGACCATCTCGTCGCGAATCTCCTTGTGGCGGACATAGATCGCCTCGGCGGTCTCGTGGCTGCCGTAATGCTTATCGAGGATGTTCATGACATCGGGTAGCGTGCGACCGATAAACTGATGGATCAGCGCTTCATCAATCGCGAGCCCCAGCTCAGCGGCACCTGCCTTCCAGGCCCTAATCCCCAAACGCTCGGTATCGACCAGCGTTCCATCCATGTCAAAAATAACAGCCTTGATCATATCGGTCCCCCATCGACTCTCGCTGTCGCATTGCCGCAACTCTACCGCATTTGACAACTTGTATATAACGTATATACCATATTGCACTTTCGTTACACAGATAGAAGTCTTATGGCAAGTAACGCATTAGGATTATAGTTTTCAATCGAGTACTCAACGATAAGGATCGTTTCATGATTTTAGACACCACGGCACCCGCAGAGGAGCTTCAAGACAAGCTATCGGCGCTCGAACAGCTGCTTTTGGCATACGGGCGCGTGGCTATCGGGTTTTCCGGTGGCGTCGACAGCAGTTTTTTGGCCGCCGTATGCGCCCGCATCATGCCTACCAATACCCTCCTCGTCCATCTCACCACGCCGCTCATCGGCACGCCCGAGCAGGCTTCGTTTGAGCGGTCCGTTGATGGACAAGCCAATGAAGGACCGCATTTTAAACTCCCCGTGCTCAATCTTTCGGTGGATCAGCTGCAGCTCCCCCAGGTAGCCTGCAACGATGCCAATCGCTGCTACCACTGCAAGCACGCCGGCTTTACCGCCATCGTCAACCACGCCAAGTCGCTCGGCTTTCCCACCGTCATCGATGGCAGCAATGCAAGCGATCGCGGTGACTACCGCCCCGGCATGCGTGCGGCAAAAGAGCTCGGCGTACGCTCCCCTCTCATGGAGGTCGGCTTTACCAAGGACGAAGAGCGCGAGCTGCTGCGCGCATGGGGCTATCCCGTTTGGAACCTGCCGGCGGGAGCATGTCTTGCCACCCGCGTCCCCACGGGCGAGGAGCTTACGCGCGAGAAGGTCGATTTAATCCGCGCCTGCGAGGATTACCTGCACGATCTTGATCTGGCACAGGTACGCGCGCGCTTGATCGGCGGCTGCATGCATATCGAGGCCGCACCCGCAGATGTCGCCAAGATTGCTACCCTCGGTGGCAACGCCGTTGACGCCGAGGGCAAAACCCCGCTGCCCGCCGCCATCGAGTCCGCGCTGCGCGAGCTGGGCTGCGACCATATCTCCCCCGAGGTCACCCCCTACATTCACGGCAACATGAACCTTTAGGTTACGCCGTTTTACAAACGGCGTAACTGCGCGGCGCTGCGCAGGCCCCGGGCACGGCAATCTGACGTTCAACTTCACGGGCGCGACCAAAAGGTCAGCGCCCGCTTGTTTCACGTCACCTTACCGCACCCGGAGCCTGCTCGCTCGCATATGCTCAACCTGGACTGCGTTAACTGACCTACCAAAAAGGGACAGGTTTATTTTGGCAGGTTTTATCTGGGGAAATATCGCGAGGCAGTCGCTCCTCTAGCACCCATCTAACTTCGAGAGGCACTAGAGAGGCGACCCGGCTGCATCTACTTCTTCCGATATCGGCGGTTACGACTCGTCGATGAGCCCATTACTTCGATGAGCCCTTTATCCGCCATTTTTGGCAGATGGTAACGGACAGACGAAATTCTGACCCCCGATGCAACCGCTATTTCTCGCGCCGTCATATCCACTTCGGCGCTGAGAGCCTCCAGGATCCTATCCGCCGTCGAAGCTGACGGTTCTCTGTTCCTATCGATAATTTCGAACGTGTCTTTGCCGCATTTTGACAGGGCATGTTTATCTACAAGGTCCCCGCAGATCAGACGAATGTCATCCGAATCCCACATCAGGGCCTCTCGTATTTTTTGAACATCGCATACGCACCCATGCTCCCGCATAAACATGAGCAATGTTTCTTCGCGATCCGTCAGCTCGGTGCCCACATGGCTCTGAATCCACGTGCGGTTTTCAGCAAGCTCCGCCCCGTGCCGGGAAAGCAGCACCGTAAACGAATCGGCCTTAACGATAAATTTCGGCCTGCCAAGCGAACGAGACTCCATCTCGCGAATCATAGCCGGGATACCAGATCCCTGGCTTTCCGCAACGGCCCCCTCGGCATGCTCTAACGGCGTCGCCCCCATTAGGCTCATGAGCTTTGGGTTTCGGCAGCGCGATTCCCCGTCTGCAAGATTGTCCACCGTCTTTCCGCCCCAAAGCCCGCCAGGATTTTTGATCTCTATTCTGTCTGGATAGATATCGACACTCACGGCCTGCCCCACAAACATGGGCGAATATTCTCGATGGATGCAGGCATTTGCCAAGGCCTCGCGCAAAACCTCCTGGGGAACTTCCCAATCCTCCCTTCTGCCAGCGCCTTGCACTATCGTCGCTTTGCGCAAGTTTCGTCCAATCGCGGCAAGGGCATCTTCGATGCAAGCCGGAATCGGGCCATCGCACAACTGGCGGTCAATGAACCGGGGTTGCCCGGGTGCAGATTTTTCCACATCGGAATGAACGGCGACATCGATCATCAGTTTGGGATAGAACTGCTGGGGGTAAATTCCCGCCGACAGAAGCCCCGCGAGCTTCACGGCGCCATCCTTTGTAGTGATATTGAGTCTGACCAGCTGCTTTTCCAGCGTATCGGCCCCGCGCAAAACGCGCGGGGTCTGCAGCCGGCGATTTGCGATAATAGACCGCACGACATCTGGATCCAAATCCTCGACCGTTGCCTCCGAAACCACCGTGCCGTCTGCATCGCTCGGAAGCAACGCACTCTGCAGCTCATATAGCTCAGCGGGTGACATCTTGATATCTTTATCATCCACGCGCTTGTAGCTACCGTTCTGCACGCCGCGCGCGCCGATATAGCAAGGCTTCGCTTTAAGCTCAAGTTCAAAGATGCGCACTAGAAGCACCTGGAGCCCGTCGACCTCGCCTCGATCAAGCTCGTACCGCGGCGCATGGGTCACCACTGCCGCTGAGCCTCCGTCTCCGATACCCGAAACAAACTGATCGCGCACCCTATCGATAGCAAAGTTAGCCGAAGGAACAAATCCTTCGGCTTCGTTCAGGCCCAAAATAATGAGCCCACCCGCAGTGTTCGCAAAAGCGCTCACTGTCTCCCATACGTCTGCGCTCAATTTATTCGTGCAGGCTTTAACTTCTACCGATGCGTCATCAGTCCCCCGCCTGCGAAGGCGCTCAACAATAAGGCCAAGAGGTTCATCCAGCAGCATTGGCATTCCGTCTCTCTAAAACGATAGATTTATCTCTCTAAAGTATAGCTTATCTCTCTAACTTTAGAGAGATAAGCATCTTATTTTAGAGAGACATTTAGAGAGATGTATCGAATTCTCTGGTAGATTGCCCAATGTTATCTCGTTAGCTGGCTTTCTCTTTAGAGAGACATTTAGAGAGACGAACGCGACCTCTCTAATCATGGGTTCCTCTCTTTAAAGTGCGCACATCCCAACCGTACCTTAAGCTGCGGTGAAATAACTCACGATTAACCTGCCAATAAGGGACAGGTTTATTTTGGCGGGTTTTATCTGGGGAAACGCAAAATAGCCCCCACATACACAACCACCGCAGCTCCATATGAGGCAAATGAATCAGTAGCGTCTATCCCAAATCTTGAGTATTTGTTCGACAGAACGGCCCCTGCCGGCTCCTGCTAGACTGGTAGATTCCCAACCGTCCATCCAGGAGCCTCCATGTCGCGCAAGTCCGCCTACAAGCAAGTACTTTCCATCGGCACCGCCGTGGTGCTGGGGTTTGCGCTGTTCACAGGGTCGCTCGACGGGGCGCCCAAGCTGTTGTCGCCGCAAAGCGATGAGCAGGCAGCGGCTCTGGCCGAGAAGCAAGACGAGAGTCCCAGCCGCACCGACGACGAGGCGGACCTGGTTGCCCGACTCGAATCGGGAACAGCGAGCTCCTCGGACTCTCAAAATAGCCAAGACTCCGGCGATGGCTCCAATTCCGCCGCAACCGACACCGGCGACGGTGCTTCCACAGACAGCGCCGCCACCCCCATCGACGAGGTCGAAAACCCCGATCTCCACCGCGCCCGCGGCGTATATCTCAGCAGCATTCCCGACTACGCCGGCAACCCCTACGTTGCCCTGCGCGCCGACAGCACGCACCCGCTCGGCACGCCGTCATTCACCCTCGATGAATACGAGCGCGCTACAGAAGAAGGTTGCTTTAAGAAGTTCTCCAAGCTCGACAGCTTGGGCCGCACCCGCAAAGCGCTCGCCTGCGTGGGCCCCGAATCACTCGGACAGGGAAAGCGCGGCGACATCTCGCGCATCCATCCTGCCGGTTGGCACCAACAGCGCTACGACTTTATTCCAGGCCAGAGCCTCTACAACCGCTGCCACCTTATCGCCTGGTCACTCTGCGGCGAGAACGCCAATCGCAAGAATCTCCTCACCGGCACGCGTTATCTCAACGAGACGGGCATGCTGCCGTTTGAAGAGCAGATTCTCAACTATATTCGCGATACGGGTAACCATGTGCTCTACCGCGTCACGCCCATGTATAACGAAGAGGAACTTGTCTGCCGTGGCATGCGCCTTGAGGCGCAATCGGTCGAGGACCACGGCAAGACCCTCTGCTTCCACGTATATTGCTACAACCTGCAGCCGCACGTGCAGATCGACTACGCTACCGGCCGCAACCAGGCCTCGGGAGACTAGGACCGACCAAGCTGCCCCAAAACCTAAAATGATCCGTTTTCCTCCGTCCCCAAGGGATCAAAAAGGGCCGCCCCGGTTACCCAGGGCGGCCCTTGCATCGGCATGCATGTTGCAGGCAAAACCACGCGTTACTTGGCGCGGCCCTCCTCATAGCGCTCGACCAGCTTGGCCTGAACGTCATAAGGCACCTGCTCATAGCCTGCGGGCTTCATGGTAAAGTCACCCGTGCCGCGCGTGATAGAGCGCAGGCGCGTCGAATAATCCGTCAGCTCTGCCAGCGGCGCCTGGGCAATGACCACGGTGTCGCCGCGCTCATCGGTCTCCATGCCCGTCACGCGACCGCGCGATGCCGAGATGTCGCCCATCACAGCGCCGGCGTAGCTTTCGGGAATAGTCACCGTGATTTCCTCGATGGGCTCCAGCACCACCGGGTCGGCATCGGCGCACGCCTTGCGCAGGCCGATGCGAGCCGCCGCGCGGAACGCCATCTCGTTGGAGTCGACGCTGTGATACGAGCCGTCGTACACAGCCACGCGAATGCCCGTGAGCGGGTAGCCGGCAATGATGCCGTCCTTCATGGTCTCCTGGACACCCTTGTCCACGGCGGGGATGAGCGAGCGCGGGATGCGGCCACCCACGACCTCGTCTACAAACTCATAGCCATCGCTCGTGCCGTCGGGCCCAATGAGCGGCTCAACGCGCAGCCAGCAGTCGCCATACTGACCGGCACCGCCAGTCTGTTTCTTGTGGCGGCCCTGCGCGCTTGCCGTACGGCGAATGGTCTCGCGATACGGAATGCGGATCGGCACGCTCTTGGCAACGACCTTGGTGCGGTCCTCCAGACGGTTGAGCAGCACCGAAACCTGCGCCTCACCAACGGCGGAGATAATGGTCTGGCCGGTCTCCTCGTCGCGGTCGATGCTCATGGTCGGATCGGCCTTGCAGGCCTTCTCGATAAACGTGTAGAGCTTCTCTTCGTCGCCGCGATTCTCGGCCTCGATGGCAATGCGGTACTGCGAGTTGGGGAACTTAAACGCCGCAGCCTCGACCTTGCCGGTAATCGAGAGCGTATCGCCCGTTTCGGCAGCCAGCTTGGGTGCCACGATAATGTCGCCGGCATAGGCGTGACCGACCTCGGTCATGTCGCGGCCGCACATCACATACAGGTGGGCCAGACGGTCGCCCTTGCGCGTGCGCGCGTTGACCAGCTCAAGGCCCGGCTCAAGCGTACCCGTCAGCACCTTGATAAAGCTGATGCGACCCTGCTGCGGATCGGCCAGGGTCTTAAACACAAACGCCACCGGACGATCATCGTCGCTCGAGATCTTGAGCGAATCGCCGTCGATAAGCGGCATCTCGCCGTAGTCGGTCGGCGCCGGGAAGTACGTCGCAATGTCGTCCATCAGCGAGTTGACGCCCTGCTCCTTAATGCAATCGCCCGCAAAGACCGGCACAAAGATGCGCTCGGCGATCGCCTTCGACAGCAGGCCTTCAAGCTCCTCCTGCGTCAGCGTCTCCTCGCCTTCCAGGTACTTCATCATCAGCTCATCGTCAGCCTCGGCCACCAGCTCGCACAGATGGTCATGGGCTTCCTCGGCCTGGGCACGATACTCCTCGGGAATCTCCGACTCAACGGCTTCGGTGCCGTTGCAATGGCGCGCCTTCATGCGCACCAGGTCGATGATGCCGTCAAAGTCCTCGCCCTCGCCCCAGGGAAGGGTCACGGCGCCCAGGCGCGTGCCAAAGCGCTCCTGCAGCAGGCCCATCGTGGTCGCAAAGCTGGCCTCGGAGCGCGACAGGCGGTTTACGAACACCGCACGCGCCAGGCGCAGGTCCTCGGCGGCATACCAGAGCTTAACCGTCGTAGGCTGCGGGCCGGCCTCGGCGTCGACCACAAACAGAGCCGTCTCGCAAACGCTCATCGCGGCAAAGGCGTCGCCGATAAAATCGGGGTAGCACGGGGCATCGAGCACATTGATGCGCGCGCCCTTCCAGTCGATCGGCGCGATGGTCGTCGAGATGGAAAATGCACGCTTGACCTCTTCGGGGTCATAGTCGAGCGTGGGCTTGGTGCCGTCGTGGCCGCCCAGGCGGGCGGTCTTGCCGGAAAGGTGGAGCATGGCCTCGGCGAGCGAAGTCTTGCCCACCCCGCCTTGGCCTACGAGCACCACGTTCCTTACGTTACCGGTCTTGGGAGCACCCATGATGACCTCCTTGCAGGGCCGCGCGCAATGCGCGACGCCAACGGGGAGAGTTCGCGGTCGGTGCCATCCCGGGAGCAGCATGGTCGGCAGCCGAGCCGACTCACCCTCCAAATGTCCTATGCCACCACCCTACCCTCACGGGCGGCTGTCCATGCATACCTTTCGGCGCACGTATGAATACAGGCGGCGAGAGGACAGAGCAAGTATGCCAGGCGATTATTAAACCCCATCGATACAAATAAAAGCCGCCGCAGTCCATAAGACCCGCGGCGGCTTCTTCTCAATACATAGCTGAGCTTAGCCCTCGATACGACTCAAGAACTCACGGGTACGTTGCTCACGCGGATGATCGATAACCTGCTCGGCCGGGCCCTCCTCGACAATGCGGCCTCCGTCCATAAAGACCACGCGATCGGCAACATCGCGCGCAAACTGCATCGCATGGGTCACGATCACCATCGTCATATTCTGCGCCGCCAGGTCTTTAATGACACGCAGCACCTCGGCCGTTAGCTCGGGATCGAGCGCCGAGGTCGGCTCGTCAAAGAATAAGATTTCCGGATCGAGCGCCAGGGCGCGGGCGATACTCACACGCTGTTGCTGACCGCCCGAAAGCTCACACGGCACCTTGTTCTCGTTGCCCGTCAGCCCCATTTGTGCAATCAGCTCGTGAGCGCGGGCTTCCGCCTGCTCGCGCGGACGCTTAAGCACGCGAATCGGCGCATCGGTGATGTTTTTCATCACCGTATAGTGCGGGAACAGGTTGTAATTTTGGAACACCAGGCCGAATCGCGAGCGCGCCTGCTTGGGCACATCGCCCTTCGCATAGACCGCGCCCGAACCCTCATCCGTCGCAACGGCAAGGTCGCCAAACGAGAGCGAGCCTCCGTCGAGTGTCTCGAGCAGCGTGGCACACCGCAGCAGCGTGGACTTGCCGCCACCCGAAGGCCCGATAATCGCCACGACCTCGCCACGCTTCACCTCAAGCGAGATATCCTTGAGCACCTCATTGCCGCCAAACGCCTTACGCGCGTTCGATATATTCATTACCGAATTAATCATGGTAGCTGTCTCTTATACACATCTCCGAGCCCACGAGACCGAGGCTGATCTC
>CABRID010000076.1 GCA_902470895.1 uncultured Collinsella sp. | reverse complement strand
CCCATGCGGACTCCAATCTGGACCGGACTCGGTCCAACTTTTTGTCCGCACCCCCCTCTTTTGTCACAGGGGTCTGTGTGCTTGGAATACGAACATATATTCGTATATATAACTAGGCTCTGGTAGAATCGGTATCGTTGACGGCAGTTCCATGTGCCGGGCAGCGCCCTCCATCTGATGGGAGGTGATGCCCATGACCGATCTGATTGATTTCGTGAGACTTCTGACCGCTTTGGTCTCGTTCTTCACGGCGCTTGTCGGCCTTTCCGAGGCACTCAAGCAGCGTTCGAAGCGCAACAGAAGGGGTCGCCGCCGCTAAGGCATTGACCCCCTAATGCAAACAACGGCGCTGCCCAGCTAGCTACAACTTGGGCTGCCGTCGACACTATTCTACCCACGAATGACTTTTTGGACAATCGGTACTGCCGCTTCAAAAGCCAGGCACAACTGGCACAACCTAGGCGGTCGCTGAATGTGACATGGGAACTGTCCCTTCGCCACATCCCAAATATTGCCTTTACGTGTTGATACACACGGTGTGCAATAATACTCGCACTGTGCAATAGCGCACAGGCTGAGTAACAAGGAGGACGCTTGTCCCAGCTCGAGAAATGCGATCGCCGGTCCCTTCGCTCGCAGCGTGCCCTTCGCCAGGCACTTGCCAGCGAGCTTGCCGAAAGCGGCGACCTTTCGCGCATTAATGTCGCGTCGCTCACCGAGCGCGCTGGCCTTACGCGCCGTACGTTCTATTCGCACTACCGCGATATCCCCGACTTTATCAATCAAATCGAGGATGGCTTGCTGACCGAGATCCGTGAGCGTATTGAGGTCATCACCGCAGCTCAGCTGCCCGATCTCTATCACAACATCGATGAGCTCGAGCCGGCGCCCGGTTCGGTTGAGCTGCTGCGTTATCTTGCGGCCAACCGCGACTTAATCGGTGCGCTGCTGGGTCCGGGCGGCGACCAGGCCTTCATTAAAAGGATCATCGACACCGCGCGTGAGGCTGTGGTGCCGCGTGCGCAGACGGGCATTTTGGGCCTGGCGCTGGGCACGTTCTTTGACTACTACGTCACCTACGTCGTGAGTGCCGAGGTCGGCATGATTCAGCGCTGGTTTGAGCGTGGGCTCACCGAATCGCCCGAGGCCATGGCGCGCATTATGACGGTGCTCGCTTTTGTGCGCCCTGGTGACCTGTATGGCCAACCCATCGATATCAACGTACCGGAATACGGCATGAAGCTATTGAACCTGCAGCTCGAGGACGCGGCCGACACCGCCGCAGCCGTCGAGTCCAACAACTAAGAGGAGAGACAATGAGCAAACTCGTCGAGGGCATTAAGGACCGTATGGTCACTGCCGCGCGTGAGGCTGCGCCCGCCGTGGTGGATGCCGCGCAGAAGGCCGCGACCGCAGCTGCCGAGAAAGTTGCCGAGGCAGTTGCCGATGCCAAGAACGCGGCAGGGGAGACGTCCGTCGCTAGCGAGCCCGCCACCGCCGCTGAGCCCGTAGCCGCCGGCCAGGCCCCCGAAGGCGCGATCTTCAACCCCGAGAACGCTCGCGGCAGCCTGCATCTGGGCATCGACGTGGGCTCCACCACCGTTAAGCTCGCCGTGCTCAACGACGACAACCAGATCGTCTACGCCAAGTACCAGCGCCACCACACCGACGTCCGCGCCTGCGCCCGCGACCTGTTCGAGGGCGCTGCGACCGTGCTGCCGACGGCCCAGATGACCTGCGCCATTACCGGCTCGGGCGGCCTGCTGCTGTCCCAGTGGCTCGACCTGGAGTTTGTCCAGGAGGTCATCGCCAGCAAGCGCGCTGTCGAGACTCTTATCCCGGCCACCGACGTTGCCATCGAGCTGGGCGGCGAGGACGCCAAGATCATCTATTTCGACAACGGCATCGAGCAGCGCATGAACGGCACCTGCGCCGGCGGCACGGGCGCGTTCATCGACCAGATGGCAACCCTGCTGCACACCGACGCGAGCGGCCTCAACGAGCTCGCGGCCAACGCCACCACCATCTATCCCATCGCCAGCCGCTGCGGCGTTTTTGCCAAGACCGACGTGCAGCCGCTGCTCAACGAGGGCGCCCGCCCCGAGGACGTGGCTGCCTCCATCTTCCAGGCTGTCGTGACCCAGACCATCTCGGGTCTGGCGTGCGGCCGTCCCATCCGCGGCAACGTCGCCTTCCTGGGCGGCCCGCTGCAGTACCTCTCCGAGCTGCGCCACCGCTTCTACCTCACGCTCAACCTGGACGAGGAGCACCGTATCGTGCCCCAAAACGCTCACCTGTTTGTGGCGAGCGGCGCCGCCATGGCGCACGAGTCCAACAAGCTCAGCACGTTCCCGCAGCTCATCGAGGCCATCGACAGCTTGGGCGACACACAGGGTGCCGAGGTCGAGCGCCTGGATCCGCTCTTTGCCACCGACGAGGACTTTGCCGAGTTCAAAACCCGCCACGACCAGGAAGTCGTCCCCAAGGGCAAGCTCGACGGCTACACCGGCCGCGTGTTCATCGGTATCGACGCCGGCTCCACCACCATGAAGGCCGCGCTCGTGGGCGAGGACGGTCAGCTGCTGCACACCTGGTACGGCAACAACAACGGCGACATCCTAGGCACGGCCAAGGTCATCATGGCCGATTTCTACAACCACATTCCCGCCGGCTGCACCATCGGCCACGTGACCACCACGGGCTACGGTGAGGCGCTGCTCATCGAGGCCCTCAAGGCCGATTCCGGCGAGATTGAGACCGTTGCGCACCTGCGCGGCGCCAAGGCGTTCCTGCCCGGCGTCGAGTTCATTCTGGACATTGGCGGCCAGGACATGAAGTGCCTGCGCGTCAAGGACGGCGTTATCGAGCACATCATGCTCAACGAGGCCTGCTCGTCGGGTTGCGGCAGCTTTATCGAGAGCTTCGCCGTGTCTATGAACATGGACGTGCGCGCATTTGCCGACGCTGCCATCCATGCCAAGGCCCCGGTTGATTTGGGCAGCCGCTGCACGGTCTTTATGAACTCGCGCGTCAAGCAGGCGCAAAAGGAAGGCGCCACGGTGGGCGACATCGCGGCCGGCCTGTCCTATTCCGTCATCAAGAATGCCCTCTTCAAGGTCATTAAGCTGCGCGACCCCAAGGAGATCGGCAGCCAGGTGATTGTCCAGGGCGGCACCTTTATGTCCGATGCCACGCTGCGCGCGTTTGAGCAGCTCACCGGCGTTCATGCCGTGCGTCCCGACATTGCCGGCTGCATGGGCGCCTACGGTGCGGCCCTGCTCGCCCGCGATCGCGCCGGTGCCGACGGCACTTCGACCATTCTTTCGGCCGAGGACATCGCGCACCTCACCGTGACGCAAAAGCATGTCCGCTGCGGCCGTTGCTCTAACAACTGCCAGCTTACCGTCAACGACTTTGGCGGCGGCAGGCGCTTCATTACCGGCAACCGCTGCGAGAAGGGCGCTGGCCACAAAAAGCAGAAGACTGAGGCCCCCAACCTCTTCAAAAAGAAAAACGAGCTGCTCTTTAACCGCGAGATCCTGAGCCCCGACGAGGCCCCGCGCGGCACCGTCGGCATCCCGCGCGCGCTCAACATGTACGAGAACTACCCCTTCTGGCATGCGTTCTTTACGCGCCTGGGCTTTAGCGTGCAGCTGTCCGACCAGTCGAGCAAAAAGACTTACCAGGCGGGCATCGAGTCCATGCCGTCCGAGAGCGTGTGCTATCCGGCCAAGATGAGCCACGGCCACGTGATGAACCTCATCGACCGCGATGTCGACTTCATTTGGATGCCGTGCGTGCGCTGGGAGCGCAAGGAGGATCCGACCGCCGGCAACTGTTACAACTGCCCCATTGTCATGAGCTACCCCACGGCGCTGGCGCTCAATATCGACGAGATTCGCGAGCAGAACATCGAGTTCCTGTACCCGTTTGTGCCCTATCACGACAAGACCGAGCTCAAGCGCCGTCTGTACCAGGTGCTCGCCGTCGACCGTGTGGCCGATGCTGAGGCCGGTCGCGGTCGTGTGCGTGGACCCAAGATCACGCGTTCCGAGGTCGATGCCGCCGTCAACGCCGCCTACGAGGCCGATGCGCGTTTCCACGAGGACATCCAGACCATGGGCGAGGAGGATCTTAAGTGGGTCGAGGACCACGGCGGCCACGGCATTGTGCTCGCCGGCCGTCCCTACCATAACGACCCCGAGATCAACCACGCCCTGCCCGAGCTTATCTCGAGCTTTGGCTTTGCGGTCTTTACCGAGGATTCGCTCGCGCACCTGGTAAAGCCCGAGCGTCCGATTCGCGTCGTCGACCAGTGGATGTACCACAGCCGCCTGTACGCCGTCGCCCGCTTTGTGACGATGCGCAACGACCTGGACCTGATCCAGCTCAACTCCTTCGGCTGCGGTCTCGATGCCCTGACTACCGACCAGGTGCAGGAAATCCTTGAGGCCAGCGGCAAGATCTACACCGTGCTCAAGATTGACGAGGTGTCCAACTTGGGCGCCGCGCGTATCCGTATTCGCTCGCTCATGGCAGCGCTCAAGGACCAGGAGGCCGAGCGCTTGGCCGAGGCCACGGCCGCGGGCGAGGCCTACGAGCAGGGCGATGCCGCGCCGGTGGCGCCCTCCACGGATGCCCCCGCGTTCGCGAGCCGCAAGTACACGTTCGAGGCGCAGCGCAAGAGTGCTTCGACCGCATGGCCCAAGGTGCCCTTTACCGAGCAGATGCGCGAGGAGGGCTACACCATCCTGTGCCCGCAGATGGCGCCGATCCACTTTGACCTGGTCAAAGAGGTGTTCCGCGGTGCTGGCTATAACTTGGAACTGCTGCCCTCGACTGACCACGATGCCGTCGAGGCCGGCCTGCGCTACGTGAACAACGATATTTGCTATCCGTCGATCCTGGTGACGGGCCAGATCATGGAGGCCATCGAGAGCGGTCGGTACGACCTGTCCAAGACGGCCGTGGTCATCAGCCAGACCGGCGGCGGCTGCCGTGCCACCAACTACATCGCGCTCATCCGCAAGGCCCTGCGCGAGAGCGGCCACCCCGAGATTCCGGTGATCTCGCTTTCGGCCGTGGCGCTCGGCGAGGACAACCCCGGCTTTAAGATTACGCCGGCGCTGCTTAAACAGGCAGTCTACGCGGTGCTCTTTGGCGACGTGATGATGCAGATGCTCTACCGTTGCCGCCCGTACGAGGCCACGCCCGGTGCCGCCAACGCGCTCTACGAGGAGTACATGGCGCGCGCCCGCAAGCTGGCGCCTAAGTTCAACAGGCACAACTACACCAAGCTTGCGCGTGAGGCCATCCGCGCGTTCGACACCATGCCGCTCGTGGGCGAGGGCACCAAGCCGCGCGTGGGCGTGGTTGGCGAGATCTTGGTCAAGTTCCATCCCACGGCCAACAACCACGTTGTCGATGTCATTGAGCGCGAGGGCTGTGAGGCTGTGGTGCCGGGACTGCTTGACTTCTTCCTGTACTCCATGAGCAATGCCGAGCTGCAGAAGGACGAGCTGGGTAGCTCTGCTACCACGCGCGCTGGTATGCAGGCGCTCATCAAGCTCGTGGACTGGATGCGCACGCCGGTGGAGGAGATGCTCGAAAAGTCCCGCCGCTTTGAGGCGCCCGAGCGCATCGGCACCATGGCGGACAAGGCCCGTACGGTGCTTTCGGTGTGCAACAACATGGGCGAGGGGTGGCTGCTCACGGCCGAGATGCTCGATCTGATTGACCACGGTGCGCCCAACATCATCTGCACGCAGCCCTTCGCGTGCCTGCCCAACCACGTGGTGGGCAAGGCCGTGATCAAGGAGCTGCGCCGTCAGCACCCCGAGAGCAACATCGTCGCGGTGGACTACGACCCCGGCGCATCCGAGGTCAACCAGCTCAACCGTATTAAGCTCATGATCAGCGTGGCCAAGGAGAACATGCGCGCCGGTAAGGGCTTTAAGCTTGAGAAGGTGGCGCCGCTCGCGATGGACGAGGTCACCGGCCAGATGCGTGCCCATGACGGCTGCGTGAGCTGCGGCTCGGTCGACGAGAGTGCCGTGGCGTCGGTCGCTGAGCGCCTGGGACGCGGCATTAAGAAGTAGTTGGCCTGCTATGGGCTGGATATGAGACAAACGGGTGGTGGCCGTACCGGCTACCACCCGTTTTTGCTTGGACATATGTTGCGTAAACGCCCCGACTATCACCCTTTGCGAACTCAGATTTCGGAAGTATGCGGCAAAATCTGAATAGACCGAGCACACCGAATATGTCCAAGCCCTGTACCTGCGGTTTTATTGGCGGAAAATCGGGGGGGTGCTCAAGGGTTCCGGAATTTGCCGCATACTTCCGCAAACGACGTCTCGGTGGCACAAAAAATCGCCCTCGGAACCCTGAGATAATGAACAGATGTAGCCGTTCGCCGCAAATTACCGTCCGTTTATAGAACCCACCCCCAGTGTGCAGCCCTCTTACGGTTGAATAAATACACATCTATGGAATTACGTAAGAGAGGACTGTTCCTATGAGCTACAAGACCGTTTGCGTTGCCGGCGGCGGCGTGCTGGGAAGCCAGATTGCCTTTCAGGCTGCCTACTGCGGCTTCGATGTAACGATTTGGCTGCGCAGCGAGGGCAGCATCGGTCGCACCCAGCCCAAGATCGATCATGTGCGCGAGGAGTACATCGCGGCAATCGAGGGTATGGCGGACGGCACGGGCGAGTGGTGCTCCGGTATCGCCGATAGCGGCAAGCCCTTCGACAAAGAGGCGGCACTCGCCGCCGTTGAGCGCGCCTACTCCACACTCAAGCTGGAGCTCGATCTTGCCAAGGCAGTGGCCGACGCCGACTTGGTCATCGAGTCTATGGCCGAGGACACCCAGGCAAAAATCGATTTTTACAAGAAGCTCGCCCCGGTCCTTCCGCAAAAGACCGTCGTCGTGACCAACTCCTCCACGTTACTGCCGAGTACCTTTGCCAAGTACACTGGCCGCCCCGAGAAGTACCTGTCGCTGCACTTTGCCAACTCTATCTGGAAGAACAACATGACCGAGGTCATGGCACAGGACCAGACCGACAAGCGCTACTTCGATGAACTCGTCGACTTTGCCAACGACATCCGTATGCTGGCGTTGCCCGTCAACAAGGAAAAGAACGGTTATCTGCTCAACTCCATGTTGGTACCGTGGCTGCTTTCGGGCCTTGATCTGTACGTCTCGGGCGTGAGCGATCCCAAGAGCATCGACCTCGCGTGGACGCGTGGCACCGGCGCTCCCAAGGGCCCGTTCCGCGTATTCGACACGGTGGGTATCCAGACGGCCTACAACATCGTCATGCAGTATCAGAAGGTGCCGGGCCTGGTGAGCCCGCTGCTCAAGAAGATGATGATGCCCTACAACTTTAAGGCCATGGCCTCCGTTCTCAAGAAAATGCTCGACGAAGGCAAGCTGGGCGAAAGCTCGGGCGAGGGCTTCTTCAAGTACTAAGAACGATCCCTCGGGGTCGGAGGAAAACGGATCATTTTCGGCCGCCAGCAGTGAGAAGATGGACCCAGAAATAGAAAGGAGTGGCAATGGGCTGGCTCGGGCTTTGAAGACAAGTTATTGCAGGCCCAGGGCGATTTTTCGCTCAACGCGGGCCAGCACAGTGTGACCTATCTGCCAAACGACGAGACGACCGCGCCCGGTCGCTATCAGGTGCTGCTGTACGACAACAACTTTGGTGCGGCCGAGAGCTATCCCAAGTTCGACTGGGGTCAGCTGGGCGCCGCGGTGGTGACCGACTACAGCAAGGGAACGCATTCGTTTGGGCGCATCTTTACGGTGGACGAGGCCACGTGCGCCTACGGGCTCGAAGACCAGATCGCGGTGCCGTTCTCGGGCTACGTTGGCAGTGTGCAGCGCGTCGGCAATTCGAATAGCATGCTCGTGGCATCGGGCCAGGCCAAGACCTTTGCCGAGTACGATTGCTATGGACTGCCCATTGCCACCTACGAAATGGAAGCCGAGAAGTACATCTACCGCGTGTACAAGTACGAACTATAGCGCTGCGCTTGGCTGTGCCTGTGCCCCGTGGTTGCGCGCGCTCGCGCCGGGCCCACCTCGCGTCCCGCATCACTTCACGTCAAACTCCACGCGATCGAGCTCGGGCACGTTGAGGTCGATGAGCTTGCGGGCGACGTGGCGGTCGTGTGCCCCGAGCGCCTCGCTTGTCGTCACATGGGCGACGATTTCGCGCTCGACGATGCCCTCCTCGTCGCCTTCGGTGGCCGAGGTCTCGACGGCGACGGTGTAATCCTTAAAGCCTGGCAGCACCGCGGCAAGCTCGCGCGTAGTTTCGGTGACGCCGTAGCCATCCTGCACGCCGGCCTGCGCCGAGCCAATAGACCCCGCCGTCATAACGATGCAGGGGATGGCAAAAATGACCGTTCCCACGATGATGCGGCGGCGCACTTTGCGTGACAGCTCGTTGACCTCGGCATTTTCCTCGGCGGTCACAATGCCGTCGCCGTTGAGGTCACGCTTGAGCGGCACGCGCAAAAGAAGCAATACGGCTTCGGCGGCCAGCGCGATAAAGACGACGTTGATGCCAAACTCGTAGAGGGCCGAGAGGAACAGTGACCCGCTTGCAATGGCGATGCCATAGCCCGCCGCGCACAGGGGCGGCATGAGCGCGGTCGCCACGGCCACGCCGGCGATGAGCGTGGCGGGTTCCTGGTCGCGCGAGTTGCCCAGCCCGCCTGCAAAGCCGCCCGCGAGCGCGACGGCAAGGTCCCATATGGTGGGTGTCGAGTTGTCGATGATGGCGGCCGTGGTGGTGCCAAGGGGCGAGAGCTTAAAATACAGCGTGGACGTGACCAGGCAAAAGACCATCTGCAGTGCGAGGCTGGCAATGGCCTCGACGGTGATCTCGCGGTCGAGCGTGGCAATGCCGTATGCCATGGCAAGAACCGAGCCCATGAGCGGGCAGATGAGCATGGCGCCCACGATGGCGATGTCCGAGTCGATATCGAGGCCGATGCTTGCGATGAGCATGGCGATGATGAGGATACACAGGTGAGAGCCAGTCAGACGCGCGCCGTTTACAAAACGCTTGCGGATCACGTGATAGGGCGCGCGACCCTCGCGAATGTTGAATGCGCGCTTGAGGAAGCGGGTGATGTTTTCCATGGCTTCGCTATGAGCGGGGCGGATGCCGTGACGCCGATGATGACGCTCGCGCAGTCGCTTGATCTGTTGTTTGTCGAGCTCCATGTCCACCTCGTTCCAGCGCGGTCCGCGCAACGCGCCCGTTGTCTTAACTCTACACCGTGGCGGGCGAGGTGTCTGTTGGATGCGGAATCCGATAGGACGGATGACGCGGGAGCAAATGCAAATCACAGGCTCAATTCCATCACGCGAAAATATGATGCACCAGCTCCTTCAAATGTGACGAAATTGTGAAGCACAGGAGCATGAATTTCAAAAAATACGCTGGTCGCCAATGTTGCGCAACAGAATTCAAAAATCAGCTCCTACATTTTGAAGCGTATGGATACATCCGTGTCAAAGGGAGAAAGCCATGACAAACTACAGTCCACAACACTTTGAGCCTCGGGCCAAGGCCGTCAACGTCAAGGGCGTTGCCAACCGCGCCGTCGCAACCGTTTTGACGGCGGGCCTCATCGCTCAGCCGCTTATGTCGCCGCTGGCGGCAATCGCCGCACCGTCAACCGGTAACGGCGATTCTGTGCGGGGGGGGGTAGCTGTCTCTTATACACATCTCCGAGCCCACGAGACCGAGG
>CABRID010000075.1 GCA_902470895.1 uncultured Collinsella sp. | reverse complement strand
AAAGATATGGCACCGTGGGGACACATGTATGTCAATCCTGGTCTAACAGAGCCTTATTTAATCCCCGTCCCAGAGAAATCAATTAGCGGGCAGAAGGGCAAAAGAAGTCAAAAAACCTTCCCAAATTAGCTACCACTTGCACCGATTATTCGCCCGGGTTGATGTTCGCGTAGAACTCGGCCCCGTCGTCCAGGCGCAGGATGCCCACGCGGCCGAACTCGGAGCCGGTGGCGGCGGCGCAGTCGATGTCGATGCGATCGGGAACACCAGCAGTGTCCTCGCCGCCCAAGCGCACGATCTGCCCGCGTCCCGATTCCTCATCGAGCCCCGCCAGACCACCGACCTCGCAATAGCGCCCAAGCGATACCGTGGGCGTGTGACCGCTCACCACGACCGGGCCCTTGCCCTCGGCAGAAAGCAGCCCGGTCGACGCATCCCAATAGCCATGACGAATCCACAGCAGGTCATCGGACGACTGCACCGCGAGCATCTGCTGCAGCAGCTCGCGATCGGCACCCACCGCTCCAACGCCATCGGCACAATCGACGCCATGCTCAAGCAAAAACGCCCGCGCCGCCTCGGTCTCAATACCGGCATGTACCAGCAGATACGGGCGCTCCTCGGTCTCGACCACCGCGTAGAGCGGCAGCGCGGCCATCCATCGCACGAGCTCCTCGTATGCCTCAAATTCCATGTCGTTGAGCTGCTCGCGCGTCGTCCAGCCACCGTTGATATCCCAGGTCTCGGCATCGAGCGGATCCTGGCCAATGATGGCATCGAGCATGATCTGCTCGTGATTGCCCTTGAGCACGCGGGCGTTGGGCAGCGAGCGCACGAGCTTAATAACGCCGACCGGATCGGGCCCGCGATCAATCATGTCGCCCAGCACGTACAGCGTGTCGTCGGACGTCAACGAGATCTTAGACAGGGCCTCGTCAAGCGCACGCACGTGCCCGTGAGCATCAGATGTCACATAGATCGCCATGGTACGCCTCTCCTTGCATTGCGGCCGAAGCCCGACTCCGCAACTAAAACTTCAAGTTGAACTTAAACGTTACCCATTGTACTCCGTTGCAATAAAGCTGGAAAGGGTTTCCGAGCAGAGGCAAAGACGGCAGCCGTCTATGACGATATCGCGCACGCCCGCAATCCAACCCCATAAACCCACCATCTCTGGGTACAAATGACCGCATACAACTGACCGTGCCACGCCAACCACCCAGGAGCGGACACTATCCATGAACCAGATCCTTCTCTTTATCGGCCTCGTCATCATTTTGTGCCTGACCATCAAACCCGTCGGCAAAAAACTCCCCTTCCCCACCCTGCTCATCTTTATCGCGCTGGGCATGCTGTTGGGCGTCAACGGCCCGACGCATATCGACTTTAGCGACTACGCACTCACCGAAACCGTCTGCAGCACGGCGCTGCTGTTCATCATGTTCTACGGCGGCTTTAACACCAATATCGACCGCGCCAAGCCCGTCGCTGCGCCGGCGGTGCTGCTGAGCACGCTCGGCGTCGTCATCACTGCCGGCATCACCGGCATGTTCGCCCACTTCGCGCTGGGGTTCGACTGGATCGGTGGCCTGCTGCTGGGATCGGTCGTGGCATCCACCGACGCGGCGAGCGTCTTTAGCGTACTGCGTGAGCACAGCCTGTCGCTGAGAGGTGGCACCGACTCGCTGCTCGAGGTCGAATCGGGCTCCAACGACCCCGTCGCCTACATGCTCACCGCCGTACTCGCCACACTCGCGACCGGCGGCGACATCAACATTCCCGCACTGCTGGCCAAGCAGATTATCCTGGGCGCGGGCCTGGGCCTTGCCCTCGGCTGGGCGGCGGGCCGCCTGATTGAACGCGCACATGCAACGGCCGAAGGTGCGCAGACCATCTTTTTGTTCGCCGTGGCCATCGTCGCCTACGCGCTGCCGAGCTACCTGGGCGGCAACGGATTTTTGGCCGTGTACCTGGCCGGCATTGTGCTGGGTGCGAGCGACATCACCGGCAAGGTCGAGATGGCGCACTTCTTCGATACCCTCACCGAGATGGCCGAGATGACGATCTTCTTCTTGCTCGGCCTGCTCGTAACGCCCGCACGCCTGCCGCAGATGCTGCTGCCGGGCCTGGCGCTCATGGCGTTTATGCTCTTTGTGAGCCGCCCCATCGCCGTCGGCGTGCTCCTAGCGCCCTTTAAGACGAACCCTCGCCAGGTTGCGCTCGTAAGCTGGGCGGGTCTGCGCGGCGCGGCTTCGGTCGTGTTTAGCCTCTTTACCGTGGTGGCCGGTGTTCCTGGCGGTCACGACCTGTTTGACCTGGTATTTGTGATTGCCGTGTCGAGCATTGTGGTGCAGGGCTCGCTGCTACCGGCGGTGGCGAAAAAGCTCAATATGATCGACGCGGAAGGCGACGTGCGCCGTACGTTTAACGATTACCGCGACGAGGACGGCATGTCGTTTGTCAAGTTCAAGGTGGGCGCGGGCCATCCGTTTTCCGGACGCTCGCTCGCCGATATTGGCAGCGCCACGGACATGCTCGTCGTCCTGGTGCTGCGCGATGGCGCGCACCCGGTGCTGCCCAATGGCGATACCGTGATCGAGGAAGGCGACCTGCTGGTGATGGCCGCGCCGACGTTTGAAGAGCGTGCCGAGGTTACGCTGCGCGAAGTCACCGTAACGCCCCACGGTCGCCTGGCTGGCCAGCGCCTGCGCGATGTGCCGCAAGGCAAGCATCCGTTTATTGTGGTGATGCTCAAGCGCGAAGGTCAGACGATCATCCCAGATGGCAACACCCTAATATACGCCGGCGACGAAGCCGTCATCGCCACGCTAGCATCGTAGTGACTAGGAGGTAGCTACTTTAGGACGAAGAGATCAAGCGCCTAGGAACCTCATGTCTTCGCTCGCAGATTTGGATTTGCCTGAGGAGTACGGTCACCTCTCCCCCATGTAACCATCCTGTAAATCATAGCGGCGCAGTCGAGTTTTACCGTGATGCGGTCGCGCCTGGCGCTCCACTGTGCTAAAGTATCCCGAACGTTCAAACGACTACGAGGGAGACTAGAAGATGGCACGTGTGCACAACTTCTCAGCTGGCCCGGCCGCGCTGCCTACAAGCGTGCTCGCCGAGATCGCCGACGAGATGATGGACTACCGCGGTTGCGGCATGTCCGTGCTCGAGATGAGCCATCGATCTAGCATGTACCAGCAGATCTTCGACGACGCCGAGGCAACACTGCGCCGTCTGCTGAGCATCCCGGATAACTACCGTGTCCTGTTTTTGCAGGGCGGCGCCACACTGCAGTTTGCGGGCATCCCCATGAACCTCATGCGCCGCGGCCGCGCCGGCTACATCGTGACCGGCAACTTTGCCAACAAGGCATACAAAGAAGCCGCCAAGTACGGTGAGGCCGTGCTGCTCGCGAGCTCCGAGGACACCAACTTCGACCGCATCCCCAACATGGCCGACATCAACGCGCGTATTGCCGCCGAGGCCGCGGGCGACGGGCTCGACTACGTCTACATCTGCCAGAACAACACCATCTTTGGCACCATGTACCACGAGCTGCCCAACTGCGGCGACGTGCCGCTGGTCGCCGATGTCTCGAGCTGCTTTCTGTCGCAGCCGCTCGACGTTGAGCGCTACGGGCTCATTTACGCCGGCGCGCAGAAAAACGCCGGTGCCGCGGGCGTGACCGTGGTCATCGCGCGCGACGACCTCATCGCCGAAGGCCCCGCCTTTGCGCAGACGCCGCAGTACATGGACCTTAAGACCCAGGCCGCCAAGGGCTCCATGCTCAACACGCCCAACACCTTTGGCATCTACGTGTGCGGCAAGGTGTTCCGTTGGGTTGAGCAGACCGGCGGACTTGCCGCCATGGCCGAGCGCAACTGGGCCAAGGCCAACCTGCTCTACGACCTGCTCGAGCACAGCGAGCTGTTCCATGGCACCGCGCAGGCCGACAGCCGCTCCATCGCCAACGTCACCTTCCGCACCGGCGACGCCGAACTCGACGCGGCCTTTGTCGCAGGCGCGGCCGAGCACCAGATTCAAAACGTCAAGGGCCATCGCCTGGTGGGCGGTATGCGCGCCAGCGTCTACAACGCCGTAACCATGGAAGACGTGCAGGCACTGGCCTCGTACATGAAGGACTTCGAAGCGCAGCATAGTTTGAGCCCACGATCTAACTAGCCCGCAGCACGCGGGCCGACCAGCCATCTCAAACCACCCTGTTTAGATCAAAACCTGCTAAGGAGTTTTTCCATGCGTAAGATTAAGACCATCGACGATATCACCAAGGACGGCAAAGTCGAGTTTGGCGAGGGCTACGAATTTGTGAGCACCGCCGAAGAGGCCGACGCGATCCTGATGCGCTCGACCGACCTGCACGGCTACGAGCTGCCCGAGGGCATCCGCGCCATCGCCCGCTGCGGTGCCGGCGTCAACAACATCCCCGTCGAGGATTACGCCAAGAAGGGCGTCGTCGTCTTTAACTCCCCCGGCGCCAACAGCAACGCCGTCAAGGAGCTCGTCCTAGGCATGCTGGTGCTCTCGAGCCGCGGCGTGGTGCAATCGATGAACTGGGTGCGCGACAACGCCGACGACCCCGAGATCCAGGTCGATGCCGAGAAAGCCAAGAAGGCCTTTGTGGGCCGCGAGCTCAAGGGCAAGCGCATCGGCGTCATCGGCCTGGGCAACGTGGGCTCCAAGGTCGCCAACGCCTGCGTCGACCTGGGCATGGATGTCTACGGCTACGACCCGTTCATTTCCGTTGAACACGCGTGGGTGCTGAGCCGCGAGGTGCAGCGCGTGGGCACGCTCGAGGATCTCTGCCGCGGCTGCGACTACCTCACCGTACACGTGCCCAGCAAGGCCGACACCATCGGCATGATCAGCACCGAGCAGATCAACCTACTGGCCCCGGGCGCCGTGCTCATCAACTACGCACGCGAGACCATCATTGACGAGGACGCCGTTGACGCCGCCCTGCGCGAGGGTAAGCTGAGCTGGTTTAGCTGCGACTTTGCCACGCCCAAGACCGTCAAGATGCCCAATACGTTTATCACCACACACTCGGGCGCCGGCACCGGCGAGGCCGAGGCCAACTGCGCCGACATGGCCATCAGCGAGCTCAAGGATTACCTGGAAAACGGTAACATCGCACACAGCGTCAACTACCCCGCCTGCAGCATGGGCAAGGCGCGCGCCGCAAGCCGCATCGCCTGCCTGCACGCCAACGTGCCCAACATGATCGGCCAGATCACGGCCATTCTCGCCAAGGACAACGCCAACGTGCAGCGTATGACCAACGAGTCCGCTGGCGAGAACGCCTACACCATGTTCGACACCGACGAGCACCTGGACAGCAGCACCATCGAGGCGCTCAAGCAGATTCCGTCGATGTATCGCGTGCGCGTGATCAAGTAGCGCCGGCTGATCTGACGGGCAGTTCCCCATGTGGCCTGTCCGTCACTGACATTGAATGCCCACGGGGGCGCCTTTCGCATGAGAGGCGCCCCCGTTTTTGTGAGCGCTCCATTAAATGCACCGAGCCGCTTCTTGGCATACAATCTGTATGTTGACCTAACTATCTGTGAGGTGCCTATGGTTGATACAGATTTTGCTTGGCGGCTTACGCAAGGGCTCGTGCGGATCGACAGTTCCGACCCAGGTGCGTATGAGGGCGAGATTGAACGCTATATCAAAGTGTTGGTTGAGGCTCAATTGGAGCGGTTGAGCCATCCGGTGCTCCATGCCGTGCAGGTTGAGGAACTCGAGGTGCTGACCGGACGCCGCAATCTCATGGTCACCGTGCCCGGTTTGAGCGACGAGCCACGGCTCGTCTACATCTGCCACATGGATACAGTCACCTTGGGCGACGGCTGGGACGCGGACATTACGCCGCTCGGGGCGGTCGTGCGCGACGGCAAGCTCTACGGCCGCGGTGCCTGCGATATGAAGGGTGGCCTGGCCTGTGCCATTGCCGCACTGGTCCATACGCTCGAGCGCGTGGCGGCGGATGGCGCGCTGCCCCGCCGCGGCTTTTCGCTCATCTGCTCGGTCGACGAGGAAGACTTTATGCGAGGCTCCGAGGCAGCCATCGATGCCGGCTGGGTCGGTTCGCGCGAATGGGTGCTGGACACCGAGCCCACCGACGGACAGATCCAGGTGGCGCACAAGGGGCGTACGTGGTTCGAGATTGAAATGGCTGGCGTGACGGCGCATGCGAGCCAGCCGTGGAAGGGCGCGGATGCCGTCGCCGCCATGGCCGAGGTCGTGTGTTCGCTCCGTCGCGCGTTTGTGGCGCTGCCCGCGCACGATGAGCTGGGGTCTTCGACCATCACGTTTGGCCAAATCGAGGGCGGATATCGCCCCTATGTCGTGCCCGACCGCGCCAAGGTCTGGGTCGATATGCGCCTGACTCCGCCGACTGATACGGCCGTCGCGAAGCGCATGGTAGAGCAGGCCATCGCCAGCGCCGAAGCCGCCGTTCCCGGTTGCCACGGCAGCTACGTCGTGACGGGCGACCGCCCCGCCATCGAGCGCGACCCAAACTCTCCCCTTCTAGCAGTGCTCAAGCGTGCCGCCGATGACGTGACGGGCGCGGACACGACCGTCGGCTTCTTTACCGGCTACACCGACACCGCCGTCATTGCCGGCAAGACAGGTAACCGCAATTGCATGAGCTACGGTCCCGGGTCGCTCGCGCTCGCGCACAAGCCCAACGAATATGTGCCCCACGCCGATATCGTTCGTTGTCAGAACGTGCTCATCGCGCTCGCCGATAACGTGCTCTGGGACGCGAGCGGCCAAGTTGGGGCATAATAAGCCGCGAACAAACCGACTCGTGCGTTAGGACCGCTCATGAAAGCACTTCCGTTTCCCTGCATCCGCCCGGCTCAGGACCGCGTGCTCGAGGCGCTGCCTGCAATGGGCAGCATCCTGAGCGGCAACGATGCTCTGGGCGGAGCCATTGCCGATGGTCTGATGCTCAAGGACCCGGGTGCGGCGTATTACGTGTACGAATGCTCGGGCGAGCCGGGACGCGTGACGGGTGTCGTGGCGATTTGCCCGGTTAACGTGCTGACGGGCAGCGACGAGGCTGCTGCCGAGAGCGTCGACGCACTCGCCGCTGCGCACGCGATCGCTGAACTCAAAGTTCAGCCGCGCCCCGTGTCGCTCGCCTACGAGGCCTCGCCCGTCATGGATATCATCCTGGGCGCCGCCAAAGAGGGCGCGTCGCTCTACGCCGTCACCGACCCCGCGGGCATTACGCACCGCGCGTGGGAGGTCAAGCGCGAGGACGCCGTCGGGGCCATCCGCGCTATGCTCGACCAAGCACCGGAGCCGGCACTGGCCGACGACCCCGCCTACGCTGCCGCGCTGACCGGGGCGTCGCAGCTGCTGGCCGATGAGGCCCGTTCCGCCGGAACGTACACCGGCAAGGAGCCGTTCAACTTTACCGTTGCCGTGCTCTTCCCCGCCGCGCAGGTCGCCAGCGGCGCGCCGCGAGTTCCGACGGGTTTGCTCACGCACCAGGTCGCGCGGTTCTAGCAAGACCAGACCGCCCAGCACAAAATCGGCAGCTCAACAAACAGGAGGCGGAGATGCAGCAGGTACATGCATCTCCGCCCCTTTTGCGTCGAGAAGTTATGCCGGCGACCCGTGCCGCCGCGCTCGCGTTATCCGCGCTGCGGACCTGCAGTAGCCACAAGCGGTTCAAGCCCCAGCTCGCGCGCGTAATCCTCCTGCGTAAAAATCTCAATCAGCTCAAACGTGTCGGATTCGTCGTCAAACGCAAAGTGCAGCACCGAGCAGTTGCCCGGCACACGATCGCGTTCGTCGGCCGCCGCGCCCTTCACGTGGTCCATGAACTCCTTGATGGCAGAGCCATGGCTTACCGCGAGCACGCACGTATGGTCCGGACGCTGCATAAGCTCGGTCAACGTCGCCACCATGCGCTCGCGCACCTGCATCTGGCCCTCGCCGCCAAACTGGCGATAGAAGTCGCGCCACGGGCGCTCGGGCATGAGCACCACGCGCTCGGCCTCAAAGTCGCCAAAGAACCACTCACGCAGGCCGTCCAGGCGCTCGCACGCCAAGCCCGGCCACAAGTTGGCGATAGTCTGCTCGGTGCGATGAAGCGTGGAGGTGTAGGCATGATCGGGCTCAATGCCGCGCGCACGTAAAAACATGCCGGCGCGCGCCGCCTGGTCGCAACCCAACTGCGTAAGCGGCGAGTCACTCCAGCCCTGAATAATGCGCTTAAGGTTGAATATCGTCTGTCCATGACGGACCAGATACAGATCTTTATTCATAGGGGTCCTTTCGTTCGTTACCAACCCAAGAGCGAAAACGCCCCGTCGCAATAGCCAAAATGAAGCACGGCACCGTTGTCGGGTAGTTCTCCCTCGCCAGTCACATACTCAAGAAACTCCTGGCAGGCTGAGCCGTGGGAAACCGCCAGCACGCAGTCGTGTTGCGGCCTGGCCATGATGCGGGACAGCGCCGCGACCATGCGCGACTGAAGCTGCACTTCCGACTCGCCGCCAAAGGCCACCGGATAATCGCCCCAGGGCCGCGGCGGCATCTCGCGATTTGATGTGCCCTCCAGCGAGCCAAAATGCCACTCACGCAGGTCATCGACCAGCTCAATGGAACGGCCCTCGCCAACGATAAGCTCGGCCGTATGCCGCGCCCGGCCCAACGGCGAGGAATACACATGATCAAAGGCCACGCCACGCGCCGCAAACGCCGTACGCGCCGTCAGCGCCTGCTCGCGCCCGCGCGCCGTAAGCGGCGAATCGTGCCAGCCCTGCAAAATGCTCTGCACATTGAGCTCAGTCTGCCCATGCCGCACCAAATACAGATCTGCCACACACCCTCCCCTCGTACCACCACAAAGGGGACAGGAGTCTTTGTGGTGATTTTGCCGCCGGATTGCGCCGCAACGACGCACAACTACACCAGCACGTCAGCGAGCGAACGCTTGGGTACGTGGTGCACCTGTGCCTCGTCGCGCCAATAATTGATGGAGCCGTCGGGGTTGGAATCGATCGCATCGATTACCTGCGTCTCGGCCGGAACGCCAAACGCCATGATCAGCTTGAGCTCATACTTGTCGTTATCGAGCCCCATGGCATCGATCGCGTGGGGCGTAAAGGCCTTGAACATGCAGGCAGCCACCTCGGGCGTGGCGCTGCGGACGGCGAGCATCATCGTCTGCGCGGCAATGCCCGTGTCGACCTCGGTAATGGGAGCGGCGGGCTTGCCCGAAACGGCGCGCTCGGCCAGAATCGCGATGTAGCCGGTCGGGCGCTCGCCCTCGGCAGGACCCGGCCAATCCTTAAGCGCGCCGGCCCACGCAAGCTCATCAAATACACGCGCGCAATCCTCGGCACCGCTCACCACATGAAAACGAAGACGCTGAGCATTGGCACCACACGGAGCCAGGTGCGCCAGTTCCGCCAGCTCGAGCAAAAACTCGCGCGGCACGCGCATGGACTCGTCAAATCGGCGGCACGTGCGGGCGCGGCGGACCAGAGCGTCAAACGTGTCCAGGCCGAGCTTTTCGCAACCTTGCTTTGCCATCGACTCCGCGCTCGACGGCGCCGCGGGAACTGTTTCGTTCATAGGGACCCCCAATTTCGGGCAATTGTTCTTAGGAAAATCTAACCTAAAACGTAGGCAATAACGAACAGGGCCGCAATGTTCTACACCTGTTGAATAGAAAATCGCGACGTGGGGAACAACGGAAACAATTCGGGGCCTTTGGGTTACGTTTCGCCCTCCCGGGGGTGCGGACGATTTCTTGGACCGCGCCTAGGCGTATCCAAGCTTCCTGCGGT
>CABRID010000074.1 GCA_902470895.1 uncultured Collinsella sp. | reverse complement strand
GGAACGGTTGAGATTGCCGAGATCGTTGCAATAGGTCGACGCGACCGTTCAGAGGTCTATAAGACGGCTGCCGATCGTTTGTCGAAGCATCCCGCCATGGTTGAATATGACGGAACCTTAAGATGAAAAAGGCCGAAGCCCCGGATTGGGCTTCGGCCTTTTTGCTTTGGATGAATTGCGCTATGCGTCGATATGCCGTTTGATACCCGCGTAACTCTACAGCTGGCGCAGGCCTTCCTCGAGGCCGGTCTTGCTGTCGGTTTTCTCGTCGCGCATCTTGATGACGCGGGCGGGAACGCCGGCCACGACGGCGCCGGCAGGGACATCCTCGACGCATACGGCGCCTGCAGCCACGACGGCGCCCTTGCCCACGCGCACGCCTTCCAGGACCACGGCGTTGGCGCCAATCATGACATCGTCCTCGATGATGACGGGCGTGGCGCTCGCGGGCTCAACGACGCCTGCAAGCACGGTGCCGGCGCCGATGTGGCAGTTCTTGCCCACGGTGGCACGGCCGCCCAGCACGGCGCCCATATCGATCATGGAACCCTCGCCGATAACGGAGCCGATGTTGATGATGGCGCCCATCATGATGACGGCGCGGTCGCCGATCTCGACGCGGTCGCGGATGATCGCGCCCGGCTCGATGCGGGCGTTGATACCCTTAAGGTCGAGCATGGGGACGGCGGAGTTGCGGCAGTCATTCTCCACGTCGTAGTAGTCGATGGAATCGGCGTTGGCGTCGAGGATGGCCTTGAGCTCATCCCAGTCGCCAAAGACGGTCTTGCCGCGACGGCCGCCGTAGACGTGCGCATCGCCCCACTGGACTTTCATGCCGGGCTTCTCGCGCACATACAGCTTGACGGGCGTCTTCTTGGGCGCGGTGGCGATGTAGTTGATAATCTCCTGTGCATCCATCTCGGCTGCGTTGCTCATATCTTGTTTCTCCTTTACGCGGGCTTGGTTAATGATTGGCTAGGCGAACATGACCTGGTCGAAGGTGTAGAAGCCGGGATCACGGACGACGAGCTTCTGAGCGGCGGCCAGAGCGCCGTTGACAAAAATCTGACGGCTTGTGGCGCGGTGGGTGAGCGTGACCTCCTCGTCCTGCCCAAAGAAACTCACCTCGTGCACGCCGGCGACGGTGCCGCCGCGCAGCGAGTGCATGCCGATCTCCTTGGGGTCGCGCGCGCCGCACATGCCCTCGCGGCCGTGGACGGGGTGATAGCCGGCCTCGGGCTCGGCCTCGACCACGGCGTCGAGCAGTAGCTTGGCGGTGCCGCTGGGGGCATCGACCTTTTGGTTGTGGTGCGTCTCGACGATCTCGCAGTCAAAGCCGGGCAGCTCGCGCGTGGCCTGGGCCACCAGATGGCGCAGAGCGGCGATGCCGATTGAGTAGTTGCCCGAGTGCATGACGCGGGCGTTCTGGCCCAGCTCGCGCAGGCGGTCCATCTGCTCAGGCGTGTAGCCCGTGGTGCCGGAAACAAGTGCGGCGCCCGTACGCTCGACATAGGCAACGACGGCATCAAAGGTCGCGACGTTCGAGAAGTCGATGATCACATCGGCAGCCGGAGCGCTCTCGAGCTCGGCCAGGTCAAAGCCGATCTGGGCGACGATGTCGAAAACGGGTTGACCGGCGGCACCAACGATGCTTTCGGCGGTGGTGCGGATGAGCGAGCCTATGCGGCCCGTTCCCATAATGACGGTCTTAATCAAGCAGACCAGCTCCCTTCAGAGCATCGGTAAGTGCGGTGCGCGTGTCGTCTGCCATGGGGCACAGCGGCATGCGATAGTTGGCCTCGATCATACCCATCTGGGCGAGCGCTTCCTTAACGGGGATGGGGTTGACTTCGCTAAAGAGGGCGTTGATGAGCGGCTGGCCGGCAATCTGGATCTCGCGGGCGCGCTCCACGTCACCGTCCAGGTAGGCACGGCACATGTCGTGCACGAGTTGCGGCTGCACGTCGGCCCAAACGCTGATGGTGCCCGAGGCACCCAGGCTCATGAGCGGCACGGTGAGCGCGTCCTCGCCCGAATACATGCGGAAGTCGTTGGACAGCAGGTGTGCGATCTTGGCGGCATAGGCGACGTTGCCCGAGGCCTCCTTGATGCCCATGATGTTGGGGTGTGCGGCCAGGCGCTCGACATTGCGCTCGCTGATACCGCAGCCGCAACGACCGGGGATGTTGTACAAGATGCAGGGGATGTCCACCGCATCGGCCACGGTCTTAAAGTGCTGGTAGATGCCCTCTTCGTTGGACTTGTTGTAGTAGGGGGTGATGAGCAGCAGGCCGTCGGCGCCCAGGCCCTGGTAGGTGAGCGACTTGGTGAGCATGGTCTGCGTGGAGTTGGAGCCCGACCCGGCGATGACGGGGATGCGGCCTGCGACCTGCTTGACCACGGCGGCAACGACGGAGTTGTCCTCGTCATCGGTCATCGTGGCGCTCTCGCCGGTGGTGCCCAGGGTGAGGATGGCGTCGGTGCCATTCTGCAGGTGGAAATCGACCAGGCGCTCAAGCGCATCAAAGTCGACGCTGCCGTCCTTCTTAAACGGGGTGACGAGGGCGACGATCGAGCCCTCGAGGTTGCGGACGTCCATATTCTTCTCCTTCGCTTCTGCGATCTGGATGCGTTTGTTCCATTGGGTGGCGACGGCTAGGCGCTCGTCCTGAGCGCGACGGCGGGCGCTTTCGGCGCGCGACTTGGCCAGCAACTCGCGGCCGCACGGCAGCACGTCGAGCGTGGCAAAGTAGTCGCCCGGGCGCTCGGCGCGTCGGATGAGGTCGGCCGAGCCATCGGGGCGCAGCAGAACCTCGGCGGAGCGCAGACGGCCGTTGTAGTTGTAGCCCATGGAGTAGCCATGTGCGCCGGTATCGTGGATCACGAGCAGGTCGCCCATATCGATCTGCGGCAGCTCGCGGTCGATGGCGAACTTGTCGTTGTTCTCGCACAAGTTGCCCGTGATGTCGTACTTGTTCGTGACAGGGGCTGTGGATTTGTCGGGGCCACCCGGCTGGCCCATCACCGTAACGTGATGGTAGGCGCCATACATGGCAGGGCGAATCAGGTCGACGGCGCTTGCGTCCACGCCGATATAGTCCTTGTAAATCTGCTTTTCGTGGATGGCCTTGGTGACCAGGCATCCGTAGGGGCCCATCATAAAGCGGCCCATCTCGGTGCAGATCGCCACATCGCCCATGCCGGCGGGAACCAGGATCTCGTCGTAGGCCGCGTGTACGCCCTCGCCGATGGCGTGGATGTCGTTAGCCTGCTGCCCGGGCAGGTAGGGGATACCCACACCGCCGGACAGGTTGATAAAGGCGACATGCGCGCCCGTCTCGCGCTCCAGACGCACGGCAAGTTCAAAGAGGATGCGCGCGAGCTTGGGGTAGTAGTCGTTGGTGACGGTGTTGCTGGCAAGGAAGGCATGGATGCCAAAATTCTCGGCGCCCTTGGCCTTGAGCATACGGAAGGCCTCAAAGAGCTGTTCAGTGGTCATGCCGTACTTTGAATCGCCCGGGTTGTCCATAATGCCGTTGGAAAGCTGGAACAGACCGCCCGGATTAAAGCGGCAGCTGACTGTCTTGGGGATGGGGCCCGCGACGCGCTCGTAGAACTCGATGTGGCTGATGTCGTCAAAGTTGACGATGGCGCCCAGCTTATCGGCGAGCTCAAAGTCCGCTGCCGGCGTGTCGTTGGACGAGAACATGATGTCATGGCCGGTGATGCCCAGCGAGCGGGCGATCATGAGCTCGGTATAGCTCGAGCAGTCGCAACCGCAGCCGTATTCGTTGAGAATGGAGATAAGCGCCGGGTTGGGATTGGCCTTGACGGCAAAGTACTCCTTAAATCCCGGATTCCACGCAAAGGCGTCACGTACTTCTTGCATGTTGCGACGGATGCCCGCCTCGTCGTATAGATGAAACGGCGTGGGGAACTGCTCGACGATGTGTTCGAGCGTCTCCTTGTCCACAAACGGCCGCTTTGCCGCATATGCCTCGTTGGGGGTCAGTGCCATGTCCCGTAAACCTCGCTATCCAGACGGCGCCATCGGCGCATCGAATCCGCATAGCGTGGACCCAATGTCCGGATAGCGCTCCCGCATTGCTGCAGACAGTCCTGCGGGTGTTTCCCGCAGGCCCACCAGGCTGTTCGTGCCCGAAAAACCCAGTTCGGCGGGTTTCGCCTCCCCGCGGGGTCAAAGTCTGCCGACTCGCCCGCGGATCTTCGTGCCCGCGCCTCTATCAAGTGGTAAAGACCCTACCACGTTGCACTTTACCAAACAAGAGTATTCGTATATAACGTTTAAAAAATGCAGCATGATGCTAGAAACAAGGGCGCCACAATCCTGCGTCACAATAGGGGACAACTAGTTGTCCCATGAAAGGAATCCCCATGACCGAGCTCCAAGAACTCCGTCGTTATCGTCGCGACCTGCATCGCATTCCGGAGCTCGATTTCGATCTTCCGCAGACTATCGCCTATATCGAGGGCGCGCTCGCTCCGCTTGCCTGCGAGGTGACCCATCCGTGTCCGAGCTGCGTCTGTGCCTTCTTCGATGCCGGTGTGGGCGCTACGCACGCCACGGCGATTCGCGCCGATATGGACGCCCTGCCCATCGTGGAAGCAACGGGCGTGGCCTTCTCCTCGACGCAGCCCGGCAAGATGCATGCGTGCGGTCACGACGGCCACATGGCCATGGCGCTCGCGGCGGCGACTTTTGTCGACCGTACGATTCGTGAGCAGCCGGGCGCCATCAAGCGTAACGTGCTCTTTGTGTTCCAGCCGGCCGAGGAGACGACCGGTGGCGCTAAGACGGTATGCGAGAGCGGCGTGTTTGAGCGTTCCGGGGCCGATCGCATCTTCGGCTTCCATGTGTGGCCCGATCTGCCCGCCGGCACGTTGGCGAGCTGTTCCGGTCCGCTGCTGGCGCGCTCGAGCGAGACGCACATTCATATCCATGGCGCGAGTATCCATATCGCCAAGACCTATGGCGTTCCGGTCGAGGAATCCCACGATGCCGCACTGGCGGCGGCCAAGTTCTTGGTTGCCGAGCGCGAGCTGATGGACGAGCTGGGTGCCGACGAGCCCTGCATCGGCAAGTTTGGTCTGCTGCAGGCAGGCACCGTCTGCAACGCGGTAGCGGGGGAGGCCCATGTCGCCGGTAGCCTGCGCGTGTTTACGGACGATATGTTCGACCGCGCGCGCGAGGGCGTGCGCCGTGTGCTTGACGAGGCATGCGCCGCAACGGGCTGCACGTACGATCTCGACTTTGCCGAGGGTTATCCGCCGGTCGATAACGACCCCGAGCTGTTCGCCCACATTGCTCCGGCCTTGCCCGAGCTGCAGCTTGTGGACGAGCCGCTGTTGATTGCCGAGGACTTCGCCTTCTACCAGCGCCATCTGCCGGGCGTTTTCTTCTTGCTGGGTACGGGCGTGCCCGCCGGCCAAGGCAATCCGAACGATTCGGACGGCTGCCCCGCCTATGCCACGAGCGCCCTGCATACCGATACCATGCTCTTTGACGAGCAAATCCTGCTCAAAGGCCTTGATGTCTACAAACGACTGCTTGTGATGGAGTGACGATGAAGCGACGTCGGCAATCTGTTGTATATAGTCCGGGTGGTTGCGGGTGCGGTTTGTTACTGCTCCCGGTTGTTGTGCTGAGCATTGGCATGATGTTTGCACTTGCCGGATTGGCTGCGGCGGCGCTCGTGTTGCTGATTGTCGCCATTGGCGCGACGATCTGGCTCTATCGTTGTCGCGAACAACGCCGCGCCGACGGCAAAACCAATGTGGGATGGATTGTCTTTTTGGCTATCGCATACCCGCTGAGCGTTAGCTACCTTATGTTCTTTGTCCTGTTGATGATCAGCGCCTTTACCGGGGAATCCGTCACAGTGGGTTGATCCTGCCTGCTGACGGTCGCGTAAAGAGCGTTTGCTCGGCGCTTGGACAACTGCATTGACCGTTTACCGTAGCCTTAGCTCTGAGCTATTGAATTCAAGTTCAATCCTTTCTACGATGTGCTGTGTGCCGGCACGGTAGCCGGATCGTAGGAAGGATGAATAATGAAAAAGCTCGAAAATGAAGTGCTGCTGAGCCGTCGCGCCGCGCTTGGCGCATTCGCGACCGTTGTCCTGGGTGTTTCCGGTCTCCTGACTGGCTGTGGCAATGACAAGGCGACGGTCACCGAGGATGCTGGCGATAGCGATAAGAAGGAAGAGCCGAAAAAAGAAGAGCAGCCCACGACTGACCTGGCTGTTGGCACAACCGTGACCACGGCCGCCGGCCTTTCCGTTGTCGTCGATTCCGTCCAGACAGGTCTTACCAATTATGACGGCTCGACTATGACGGGCATTCACGTCACGTACGTCAACAACGGCGATGAGGGCGCGGATTACAATGTCTACGACTGGAAGGGCGAGGACGCCAACGGTGCTCAGCAGAATCAGGGCTACTACAGCGAAGGCTCTGAAGAGCTGCAGTCGGGCACCCTTGCAGCCGGCGGTACTGTTGCGGGCAATATCTATTTTGACGGCGACATCAAAAAGGCTTTGTACTTTGCCAACATGTTTGATAAGTCTGCCACCGCAAGCTGGGTGTTGGCCTAGTATGTCGCTGCCGTTGCGTCGCATAGGGGGTGAAGCCGTATGCCCGATAAGAAGTTGACGGAGGAACTGCTCAATGAGTTGCTCGATGCGCCGAGTATCGACGGCTATATCAGGGAGCACGACTTTGCCGCCCCGTCGCTTTCGGACTACCTTAAGCAACTGCTGCAGGAAAAGGGCTTGGAGCGTTCGCGCGTGGTGCGTATGGCCGACCTCAACGAAACGTTTGGCTATCAGTTTTTTACGGGCGCGCGCCACCCGAGTCGAAATAAAGTGCTGCAGATTGCATTCGCGATGGCGTTATCGATGAAGGAGACCAACCGCGCACTTACGGCTGCCGGGGCAAACGTCCTCAACTGCAAGGACCGTCGTGATGCGATTATCATCTTCTGCATCGATCGTGGCTGCAGCCTGCAAAAGGTCAATGAGGAGCTGTATCGCTTTGGCGAGGAGACGGTGAGTTAACGGCTGACTGTTGGTGGCAGGGCCGTCCGCTATATTTCAAACGTGCAGGGCACGGGTGCTACAGGGCGTCTGTGCCCTGCGCTATGATGGACGCTATGGATACTCAGAACCCAACATATTCCGATGATGAGCTGACTGCCGCGCTCGCCGAGCACCTGGCGTCGTTTGACCGCGATGACAGCTATCGCGTGGAACGCGTGCTAAAGCGCTCGGACGTTGAGACAACCGAACTCGTGTGCTTTGAGGGTTCTGGTGGAGGGTCGCTCGGCCCCTTTGTCCGCAAACGCATCGATGCTTCGGCCCAGATTGGCGGGGCATATGAGCGCCTGTTTGCGGCCCAGCGTGCCGGACGGCGTTTTGAGCACCTGCCCCGGATTGTCGATTGCCGCCGTGCGGGCGACGAGCTTGACGTGGTGATGGAATACATTGAAGGCGAGACGCTCGAGGCCTTGGTGGGACGTTTGGGTGCGACCCCCGATTATGCGCGCGGGTTGTTTCCGGCCCTGTGTGATGCGGTGGCAGAGCTCCATGCTGGATTTGGCGAGGTGGGGAAAGCGCCGGCTCCGATTATCCATCGCGACCTTAAACCTTCGAACATCATCGTGTCGGGCGTGAGATATGCCGCCGATGCCGGCATGACCTTCTCGTCGCTGGTGATTATTGACCTGGGAATCGCGCGCGCTTGGCGCGAAGGCGCCGATGCCGACACCGTCAAGTTTGGCACGCGACCCTATGCGCCGCCCGAGCAGTATGGGTTTGGGCAGACGAGTGTGCGCAGCGACGTCTACGCACTTGGCGCCCTGTTGTTCTTCTGCTTGACGGGAGCCGACCCTAAACCAGGGCTCGACATGCGCGAGCAATGCGAGGCGCGTGGCATTCCCACCCCACTTGCCGATGCCGTCTGCATGTCGATGGCGCTCGACCCGGCCAAGCGTTTTGCGAGTGCGGAAGCGTTGGGACGGGCGACGCGCTCGGCATACGATCTGAGCCGCCCCGTGCGGCCTCCTACACCTGCGCCTGTCCCGGAGACGGTGTTGACGCTCCAAGGGCTCCAGAACCCCGCAGGGCTTCCTAGACCTGCCGCCTCCGCTGCATGCGGTCTGCTCTCTCGCGTTCCGGAGTCTCTGGGGCGCATTTGGAATACGCTTGTCTGCTTCTCGCTACTTGTGTTCTTTGCCGGAAGTCACTTTGCCGTCTTTCACCCCACGGGAGCAAACCAAAGCTACCCGACGTGGCTTCTCATAATCGAGTATTTTTTCTTTGTCGATGGCCTTATGGTGCTTATGCATTTTGCGCTGCTCGATAAGCGCCGTCTTCGTCGGCGATTCGCACTGCTCGACAGCTATCGCGGCAAGAAACTCGCGAAGCTCTGGCTCAAGGCATTGGGTGTGCTGCTCCTATGCATGATCGTCATAGTCGCGGTTGCCAATGCGACCGGCGTCGTCGATACCTCCGCTACCTAAAAGAAAAGGGCCCCGTTGGGGCCCTTTGCAGTTGCACTTAGATGCGGTTCATCTGAGCGGCGACTTTGTTGTACCAGTCCTGCCACGTGGGCGGGCAGTACTTTTTGGCCGCAGCCGGGGTAAGGGTGGAGCCGTAGTTGGCGCCCAGATAGGCAACGTGAGCGGAGATACCCTCGCTCCAGCTGCCAAAGCTGCGCCAACCGCCGCCACGTGCACTCCAGCCCCAGGCGTTGTAAGAATTGGCGCAATAAGCACCCTTGGTGCTCTCGATGCAGGCGATGGCGGGGGACCAACGGGGGTCGACACCGGTATTCCAAGCGGCGACGGCAAAGTTATAGCCCTGGCCTGCCATGGGGGAGCCGGCGAGATAATTGTCGATGCGGCTCGTCCACTCATTAATGAACGAATCGTAATCGGAACTACCGGTATTGGCGTTGTTCACCGTGGTGTCGATGGTGGTGTTGGTGTTGGTGGCCTGGCTGCTGGAATTGCTGCCGCTTACGCCCTCGCCCGAGAGCTTCTCGGCGGCAGCGGCCTTATCGGCCTCAAGCTTGGCAAGCTCGGCGGCATTTTCCTGCTCGGCTTTTGCCTGTGCCTCGCTGCGAAGCTGCTGGGCCTGCGCCAGCGCATCCTCGGCGTTTTTCTGCTCTGCCTCAAGCTGAGACTTGGCCTGCTGGAGCTCGGCCTTGTTCTGCTCGAGTTCGGTTTGCATGTTATTGAGCTGCTCGATCTCGTCGACGCTCGAGCTCGTGATCTGGTTGGTGTATTTACAAGTCGTGATGAACTCACCCAGGCTCTGCGCGTTGACCAGGAAGCTCACGATGGGATTGGTGCCCTTCTGATACTTGTACAGATCGCGCATGGCAGAGCTTGCCTTGGCCTGCTGCTCGGGAAGCTTAGCCTCGATTTCCTCGATGCTTGCCTCATTGGAGTCAATCTGCTTTTGCAGGTCATCGAGTTTTGTGCGGGCGTCGTTGTAGGCGCTCGTGGCGGCTTCGATCTTCTGCTGGGCTGCGGAAAGCTGGTCCTGCGTTGCCTGCGAGGCGGCATACGCCGCAACGGGGGAGAGCATCGGCGTGGCCGTCAGCGCAACGGCGAGCACGGCGCTCGTGATGATACGAGCCGGCTTCGACGCAATGAGCGCTGCGGTGCGATGATTCGAATGCTGCATCCAGTCCCTCTGCAATCAATCGTAGGTTATGGTTCGAACGGTATTCTACTACTGCTTTCGACCTCAACTTGAACCTTAAAGGTTCCAAAGGGTCAAGTTGAACTTGAGGCTTTGGCTTTGACCTGCAGTTATGATGAATTGTTGAGAAAC
>CABRID010000073.1 GCA_902470895.1 uncultured Collinsella sp. | reverse complement strand
CCCATGCGGACTCCAATCTGGACCGGACTCGGTCCAACTTTTTGTCCGCACCCCCCACTCATGTAAGTCTGTCCCCAATGAGTGGGGCGATGCAGCAGGCAGATAGTTTTAGTTAAAACGTTTCAGTTTATTGAAGCGTTTTAGTGTGCCTTTTACAGGAATCTGACCGTTCACCGAATTATTTCTTGCTATCATGCAAGGCGTAGGGTAAATCTCCGATCGCAAGGAGACACAAATGGTGAAAAAGTCACCGGAAAACACTACTCCCGCAATTGTGGACAACGTAGAGGCGCTTGAGGCTAAGCTCGCTCAGATGCGAGAGGCCCAGGCGCTTTTTGCTACGTACACGCAGGAGCAGGTCGACAAGATCTTCTATGAGGCCGCCATGGCCGCCAACAAGGCTCGTATCCCGTTGGCGAAGATGGCCATCGAGGAGACCGGCCGCGGCGTTCTTGAGGACAAGGTCATCAAGAACCACTACGCCGCAGAGTACATCTACAACGCTTACAAGAACACCAAGACCTGTGGTGTCCTGGAGCGCGACGAGGCTTACGGCATCACCAAGATCGCCGAGCCCATCGGCATCGTGGGCGCCGTCATCCCGACGACCAACCCCACCTCCACCGCGATCTTCAAGACGCTGATCTGCCTGAAGACTCGCAACGCCATCATCATCTCCCCGCACCCGGCAGCCGCCAAGTGCACCATCGCCGCCGCCAAGCTCGTGCTTGACGCCGCCGTCAAGGCCGGCGCCCCCGAGGGCATCATCGGCTGGGTCGATGTCCCCTCCATCGAGCTGACCAACATGGTCATGCGCGACGTCGACATCATCCTCGCCACCGGTGGCCCGGGCATGGTCAAGGCCGCTTACTCCTCGGGCAAGCCCGCCCTGGGCGTTGGCGCCGGTAACACCCCGGTCGTCATCGACGACACCGCCGACGTGCTGCTCGCCGTCAACTCCATCATCCACTCCAAGACCTTCGACAACGGCATGATCTGCGCTTCCGAGCAGTCCGTGACTGTCATCGACAGCATCTATGACCAGGTTAAGGCCGAGTTCCAGAAGCGCGGCTGTTACTTCGTCAAGCAGGGTGCCGAAATGGAGGCCCTGCGTGCCGCCATGTTCAAGAACGGCGCTCTCGATCACCGCATCCCCGGCATGGCCGCTGCCAAGATCGCCGAGCTCGCCGGCATCGAGGTTCCCGCCAAGACCAAGATCCTGATCGCCGAGGTCACCTCAACCGACCCCGCCAAGGAGGAGTTCTCCCACGAGAAGCTCTCCCCGGTCCTGGCCATGTACCACGCCAAGGACTTCCAGGAGGCCGTCGACAAGGCCGAGCACCTGGTGCTCGCCGGTGGCCCGGGCCACACCGCCTCTCTGTACGTGCACCCCGCCCAGGCCGAGAAGATCAGCCTGTTCGAGCACGTCATGAAGGCCTGCCGTATCGTCATCAACACCCCGTCCTCGCACGGCGGCATCGGTGACCTGTACAACTTTGGCATGAAGCCGTCTCTGACCCTGGGCTGCGGCTCCTGGGGCGGCAACTCCGTCTCCGAGAACGTTGGGGTGAAGCACTTGATCAACGTTAAGACTGTGGCCGAGCGCCGTGAGAACATGCTGTGGTTCCGCGCTCCCGAGAAGGTCTACTTCAAGAAGGGTTCCACGCCCGTCGCCCTCGACGAGCTGGGCAACGTCATGGGCAAGAAGCGCGCCTTCATCGTCACCGACCAGTTCCTCTTCAAGAATGGCAACACCCGCGCCATCGAGGCCAAGCTCGACGAGATGGGCATCGCCCACGACTGCTTCTACGACGTTGAGCCCGATCCGTCGCTGCAGTGCGCACGTCGCGGCGCCAAGCAGATGGCTCTCTTTGAGCCGGACGTCATCATCGCCGTCGGCGGTGGCTCCGCTATGGACGCCGGCAAGATCATGTGGATGATGTACGAGCACCCCGAGTGCAAGTTTGAGGACATGGCCATGGACTTCATGGACATCCGCAAGCGTATCTTCACCTTCCCCGAGATGGGCAAGAAGGCCTACTTCGTCGCCGTCCCGACCTCTTCGGGTACCGGCTCCGAGTGCACGCCGTTCGCCATCATCACCGACAAGGAGACCGGCATCAAGTGGCCGCTCGCCGACTACGCGCTGCTCCCCAACATGGCTATCGTCGACGCCGACAACTGCATGACCGCCCCGCGCGGCCTGACCGCTGCCTCCGGCATCGACGTCATGACCCACGCCATCGAGTCCTACGTCTCCATCATGGCTTCCGACTACACCAAGGGCCTCTCCGAGCGCGCTGCCAAGCTCGTCTTCGAGAACCTGCCCTCCAGCTTCACGAACGGCGCCAAGGACCCGCACGCCCGCGAGGAGATGCACAACGCCTCCTGCATGGCCGGTATGGCCTTCGCCAACGCCTTCCTGGGCCTCAACCACTCCATGGCTCACAAGCTCGGCGCTTTCCATCACCTGCCCCACGGCATCGCTAACGCCGTCATCCTGACCCGCGTCATGCGCTACAACGCCGCCGAGGCTCCCGTCAAGATGGGTACCTTCTCCCAGTATCCTTACCCCAACGCGCTGCACAACTACGCCGAGATGGCCAAGTACTGCGGCATCGAGGGCAAGGACGACAAGGAGGTCTTCGAGAACTTCATCACGAAGCTCGAGGAGCTCAAGGACTTCATCGGTGTCAAGAAGACCATCGCCGACTACGGTGTTGACGAGCAGTACTTCCTCGACACCCTCGACGAGATGACCGAGCAGGCATTCAACGACCAGTGCACCGGCGCTAACCCGCGCTACCCGCTCATGAGCGAGATCAAGGAGCTCTACCTGGACGCCTACTACGGCCGCGAGCCCCAGGACTACGCCGTCTGCTAGTTTTTAGCACGGTTTTTTGCGGCGGGGGTGCACGGGTGTTTCACACACCCCCGCCGTCGCTTCTATCGCATCGTTGAAAGGATGCAACCATGCTGCTACCCGATTCCAAGACCGAGCTCGTCCGCCGTGGCAACAAGGTCGTTTACGACCTGGGCGACAAGATCGTCAAGGTCTTTAACGAGACCAAGCCTGTCTCCGACGTGTTCAACGAGGCTTTGAATCTTGCCCGCATCAATGAGTGCGGCATCCGCAGCCCCAAGGCTCTCGAGGTTTCCCAGCTCGAGAACGCCAACGGCTGGGCGCTCGTGACCGAGAAGGTTCCGGGCACCACCCTTGCCGAGAAGATGACTGCCGAGCCCCAGCGCTTTGGTGAGTACCTCGAGATGTTCGTCGACCTCCAGATCGAGATCCACGGCTACACCTCCCCGCTGCTCAACCGTCAGCGCGACAAGTTCGCCCGCATGATCGACAGCCTTGATCAGCTCAATGCCACCACGCGCTACAACCTTCAGGAGCGTCTGGACGGCATGACCAAGGAGTTCAAGGTCTGCCACGGCGACTTCAACCCCTCCAACGTCATCGTCGGCGACGACGGCCAGCTCTATGTGTGCGACTGGGCACACGCCACCCAGGGCTCCCCTGCTGCCGACGTTGCCACCACCTACCTGCTCTTCGCCCTCAACAGCAAGGACCAGGCCGAGGCCTACCTGGAGCTCTACTGCGACCGTGCCGACATGCCCATGCAGGTCGTGCGTCAGTGGACGAGCATCGTCGCCGCTTCCGAGCTCGCTCGTAAGCGCAACGTGAACGATGAGTTCCTGAAGAACTGGATCGACGTCGTCGATTATCAGTAATATCTGAGCGATTTATTTCGCATCGGAGGCACAATGGAAAACCCCGCAGTTCGCATGGGCTGTGGGGTTTTCCTTTTAGATATCAAGGATGCTAAAAGATAAAAGGACGGCCCCACATCTCCCCGATCTGGAGAAATGCGGGGCCGTCCCACATATCGAACTACAAGCGAAATCGTCAATTAACGGCGGGCTGCCTTAACAAGCTCGGCAACCTTGGCAACGACCTCGTCGATCGCCACGTCCTCGCGCTCGCCCGTGGCACGGTCCTTGAGCTCAACGGTGCCGTTCTTAAGACCACGCTTGCCGAGCACCACCTGATACGGGAAGCCCATAAGGTCGTTGTCGGCAAACTTAAAGCCGGGACGCTCGTCGCGGTCGTCGACGACAACCTCGATACCCTCGGCGCACAGGCCATCAACGATCTGCTCGCAGACGGTAGCGCACTCCTCCTTCTTGGGATCGAGCGGAATCACCGCGACCTCGTACGGGGCAACGGAGACCGGCCAGACGATACCGTGCTCGTCGTTGTGCTGCTCCACGACGGCAGCGAGCGAGCGGGACACACCAACGCCGTAGCAGCCCATGATGAGCGGCTTCTCCTTGCCGTCCTCGTCCATAAAGGTGGCACCCATGGCCTCGGAATACTTGGTGCCCAGCTGGAAGACCTGAGAGACCTCGATGCCGCGGGCAGCGGAGAACGGCTTGCCGCAGTGCGGGCAGGGGTCGCCGGCGACAACGGTGACCAGATCGGCCCACTCATCGACGGTAAAGTCGCGCTCGGGGCAGGCACCGGTAAAGTGATAATCGACCTCGTTGGCACCGCAGGCCCACTGCTTGGAATCGCGCAGGCTCTCGTCGCACACCAGACGAATGCCATCGGGCAGGTTAACCGGTCCGATAAAGCCCTTGTGCAGACCGTTCGCCTGAAGCTCCTCGTCGGTCATCATGCGATAGCCCTTGCCAAAGACGTGCTCGGCCTTGCAATCGTTGAGCTCGTGATCGCCCGGAACAATGGCCACGACCGGCTTGCCCTCGGCGTCGATGAGTGCCAGCGACTTGCGAGTGCCGTTCTCGGGGAACCCAAAGAACTTAGCAACTGCCTCAATGGTGCCCATGCCCGGAGTCTCAACCTTGGTGAGCGTACCGTCACCAGGACCCTCGGTCACGACGACCTTGGTGCTTGCCGCCTCGTCATCGGCAGCAAAGCCGCAATCGTCGCAGTAGACGAGCGAAGCCTCGCCGGCGTCGGCCAAAGCCATGTACTCGACGGAGGTATCGCCACCGATCTCACCGGAGTCGGCAACAACGGGCAGGGCCTTGATATAGCAGCGCTCGCAGATGTTAGCGTAGGCCTGCTTCATCTTGTCATACTCCTCCTGCAGGCTCTCCTGCGTGGCGGAGAAGCTGTAGGCGTCCTTCATGATGAACTCGCGACCGCGCATCAGGCCAAAGCGGGGGCGGAACTCGTCGCGGAACTTATCCTGGATGTGGTAGAGGTTAACGGGTAGCTGCTTGTAGGAGCGCAGCTCATTGCGCACCAGGGCCGTGACGGTCTCCTCGTGCGTGGGGCCCAGGACGAACTCGCGACCGTGACGGTCGTCAAAGCGCACAAGCTCCTTGCCATAGGCGTCGATGCGGCCGGACTCACGCCACAACTCGGCATCGACCATGATAGGCATCATAAGCTCCTGGGCGCCGGCGGCGTCCATCTCGTCGCGCACGATGTTCTCGATCTTGCGAATCGAGCGCCAAGCAAGCGGCAGGTAGGAATATAGACCGGCGGCCTCCTTACGGATCATGCCGGCACGGAGCAGCAGACGGTGGCTGGCGAGCTCAGCGTCCGCCGGATCCTCTTTAAGCGTCGGCGCATAAAGCTTAGACATATACATTGCTCGGGTCATTTATTTCTCCTCAATAAGCTTGTCGACCTCGGCCATAAGCGCGTCGACAATTTGGTCCTCAGCTACTTTACCAATGATCTGGCCATGCGAAAAGAGCAAGGCCTGACCACGTCCGCAAGCAACGCCCAGATCGGCATCAGATGCCTCGCCGGGGCCATTAACGGCACATCCCATCACAGCGATCGAAAGCGGCGCGGAATAGTTCTTAAGCCGCTCGGTAACCTCCTCGGCAATGGGAATAAGGTTAACCTGGCAGCGGGCGCATGTGGGGCACGAGACAATCTCGGGGCCACGGCGACGCAGGCCCAACGACTGCAGAATACCCCAGGCAACCGGCGGCTCCTCAACCGGATCGGCTGTGAGCGACACACGCATGGTGTCGCCAATGCCTTCGGAAAGCAAGATACCCAAGCCTACAGAGCTCTTGATGGTGCCCTGGAGCTTGGTCCCCGCCTCCGTCACGCCCAGGTGAAGCGGAACGTGGGGAATCTCACGCGACAGGGCTCGATAGGTATCAAGCGTCGTTTGCACGCTATGGGCCTTGGCCGAAAGCACAATGTTCGTAAAACCGCGGTCCTCAAAGTGCTTGACGAAGCGCTCGCTCGACATCACGAGCTTTTCGGGCTGCGTGAGGTCGTCGCGCTCGGCGATATCCTGCTCGAGCGAACCGGCATTGACGCCGATACGAATCGCGCACCCAGCGGCACCCGCGGCATCGATCACGGCATCGACCTTAGCCCAATCGCCGATATTGCCGGGATTGATGCGAAGCTTGGCGGCACCAGCCTCGACGGCGCCGATGGCGAGCTTATGGTTAAAGTGAATATCGGCGACGATCGGCACCGGAGACTCGGCACAGATGGTGCGGAAACCCTCAAGCGCGGCCTCGGTGGGCACGCTCACACGCACGATATCGCAGCCAGCCTGCGCCAACGCGCACACTTGCGCAAGCGTTGCCTGGGCGTCAGCGGTATCGGTGCAGGTCATGGATTGGACCACCACCGGCGCGCCGCCACCGATCTGCACACCGCCCACATGCACGGGGCGCGTCAACTCGCGAGGCAAAGGATGGGATAAAGACAATCCAAACACTCCCCTACAGGATAAATCGAAGGACGTCGGAACGAAGCATATAGACAAACAGCAGCGCAAAGAGCGCGATGCCCACATAGCTCACAATCGTCTGGACCTTGAGCGGAAGCTCGCGGCCAGCAATCTTTTGAATGATCTCGATGACCAGCTTGCCGCCATCGAGTGGTGGGATGGGCAGCAGGTTCATAAAGCCAAGCGAGAACGAAATGAGGGCGGCAAACGAAAGGAACGTGGCCGGGCCGGCAGCAGCAGCCTGTGAGGACATAACGCTAATGCCCACGATCGAAGAAGACTGATCGAGAATCTCCATCGTATGCTGCGGCTGGAGCAGGCGCATCACGCCCTCCGCTGTCTGCACGACATAGGAGAACGAAAGGCGAGCCGACGTGATGGGGTCTAAACGGACCACCTGCGTAGAGGCATACACACCTAGGCGCTCGTCCTCTTTGAGCGCAACCGAGGTCGAATGCTGCTTGCCGTCGCGCTCATACTCAATGGCGATATCGTCCTTACCGGCGGCCTTGCCGATGGCATCGTAAACGTCCATCCAGGTAGAGCACGATACTCCGTCAACCGAAAGTATCGCGTCGCCGCCCTCGATACCCGCCTTGGCGGCAATAGACCCCTCGTCAACCTGACCGATCACGTTGGTATCCATCGGCACGGTGACACCCGCAATAGAGTAGATGCTCATAAGCAGCAAAAAGCCCGTCAGGATATTGACGAGAATGCCCGCGAGCAGCATAAAGGCGCGCTTGAGAAAACCCTGGCCCAGATAGGTATGCGAACGCTCTTGCGCAAGGAACTCGGCTTCGCCGCACGGCAGCTCCCACACATCGCCCTCGGTAGTCGCATGCTCTCGATCGAAACGGCGGCCGTCAAAGGTGGTGTAACCCGCCGCGTCTCGCGGCAGCGTCTGATACTTGGTGGGATAGTAGCTCGGCGAGGGCTTCTCCCCTTCCTCATACCAAGGCGCGATAGAGCCCCAACCCAAGAGCAAGGCGCATGCCTCGAGCACAACCTCCTCGGATAGCTCGAGCTCGACAGCAAGGTCGGCCACGGTCACGCGACCATGACGATAGATAGCCGCGAGCACGCGATCGGCGCAGGAGACATCGGTCGGATCCATACCGCAGATGGCAGCGTAGCCACCCAGCAGCAGCGGGGTCACGCCAAACTTGGTTCCAATGCGACGCGACGTGTAATGGATGTCAAAGCGGCACGGCAAGCCCAAAAAGAACTCGGTCACACGGACGCCGCAGGCACGCGCCGCCAAAAAGTGGCCGCCCTCGTGCAAAAACACGAGGACGGAAAGCATCAGCAGGCCCCAAAAGACCGATGAGAGAACGCTCAGAACAGTATCCATAAAACGAAAAAGCAATCCTTATGGGTTAGGAACGGGTTGCGGCGAGCACCTGCGCAGCCTTTTCACGCGCCCACGCATCGATGTCGCGAAGCTGCTCAAACGAGTCGACCGCCTGCATATCGTGGGCATCCATGCAGGATTCCACAATGCGATCGATATCGGTAAAGCTGCAGCCATCGTGCAGGAAGGCATCGACGGCGACCTCGTTGGCGGCATTGAGCACGCACGGCATGGTGCCACCCGTCTTGCCGGCACGCTCGGCCAGTGCCAGGCAGCGGAAGGTATCCATGTCGGCAGCATCAAACGTGAGCTGCCCCAGCTCACGGAAATCGATACGAGGCGCCGGGGTATCCCAACGCTCGGGATACGAGAACGCGAACTGGATGGGAATACGCATGTCGGAAGCACCGAGATGCGCCATCACGGAGCCGTCGGCAAACTCGACCATAGAGTGAATCTTGGACTGACGCTGCACGACCACGTTAATGAAATCGAGGTCGCAGTTAAACAGATGCATGGCCTCAATGCGCTCCAGGCCCTTATTCATGAGGGTGGCGGAGTCGATGGTGATCTTAGCACCCATGGCCCACGTGGGATGTGCGAGGGCATCGGCACGCGTCACGCGATCTAGCTCGTCGCGCGTGCGGCCAAAGAACGGACCGCCCGAGCAGGTGAGCCAAATACAATGAGCCTCGCGCGGGTTCTCCCCCAGATAGCACTGGTAGATGGCGGAGTGCTCAGAGTCGACTGGAATAAGCTGGCCCGGTTGCGCCAACGGCATAAGCAAGTCGCCACCGACGACGAGGGACTCCTTGTTGGCAAGGGCAAGGCGCTTATTTGAGGTCAAGGCCGCATGGCTCGCCTCGAGACCGGCGGCGCCCACAATAGCGACGAGCACGCAGTCGACATCGTCGCGGCGCGCGAGCTCGCAAACCGCCTGCGCGCCAACACCGAGCTTCGTTCCCTCGGGCAACTCCTGCAGCACGGCGTCATCGCCATGAGCGACATCGGCCACGGCAACCGCCGGAACCGAGAACTCGCGGGCAGCGGCAACAAGCTCGGAGGTACTGGAGTTAACGGACAGCGCCGTCACCCGCAGGCGATCGGAAAGCTGGCGGCACACATCGAGCGCCTGGGTGCCGATGGAGCCCGTACAACCCAGGATGGCAACACGGAGGCGTCCATCGGGGCCATACGTCGTCTGGAAGGACATTACAGCACGCCTCCGATCATCAGCATCAGCTGCGCGGTGATGCAACCGAAGATAAGCGAATCGCTACGGTCGAGCATGCCGCCATGGCCCGGGATAAGGTTGCCGGAATCCTTGACGCCCACGCCACGCTTGATACGCGACTCGATGAGGTCGCCGATAACGCCCAGGACGGACACGACCACGCCGCACAGCAGCGCATAGGGCAGGCTGAGCTTGTAGAAGTGCGTCGCCCACAGGATGAGCCAAATCAAAACCGAGCCCAGGATGCCGCCGACAAACCCCTCCCAGCTCTTTTTGGGAGAGATCTTGGGAACCATCTTGTGCTTACCGATACGGCTGCCCACGATGTAGGCAAACGAATCGGAGACCCAAAGGGACGCGCAAACGCCCACCGAAAGCAAGGCGCCGGCAAAACCGGGCACGGCATCGCGCAGCAGCACGATAGCCGACAGCATAAAGCCAGTGTAGATGGGACCCATGAGCGTCACGGCCACATCAGAGATGCGGGTACGCGGCGACCAGACATACCAAATGCCCACAGCGAGCATCAGGGCAAAAAGCAGGGCATTCAGCAGCATCGAATCGCCCAGCGCCGACAGCGGAAAGAGCACGGCGGCAGCGATGCCCATGCGCTCGTTAGCCATCTTGCCATCGAGCCTTGTCATACGGAAAAACTCATAGCAGCACAGACCGCTCATGACGGAAACAAAGATGGCCGTGGGCACGATACCCAAAACCAGGCACAGGATAAAGACTGTCTCTTATACACATCTCCGAGCCCACGAGACCGAGGCTG
>CABRID010000072.1 GCA_902470895.1 uncultured Collinsella sp. | reverse complement strand
AACAAATCCAAGTTAGACCATTTCAAATGGTTCGATGTCTGCCCGGATGCGACACAACTGGTGTGTCCATCCTCGCAGTATCCGGTTCTCAAGGTGCACGCCCCGCGGCTGATCCGGTTCCACCGGGCCGCGCGGCAAGGAGATATATTGCCAGACCGCGAAGCTCTGTGGGACGTCAATTCCACTCTTCACAAGTCCTACACAACATATTGCTTTCTATAGCTAATAGAAAGACTGGTGCGGATCTTCCGCACGTATCAGATGATGACCCTTTGGTTCAGGAATATATAGAGATCGGTCACCTGTAAGTGTCTATCTACCCGCGCTTTTAGCAATGTAAACCGCGCTTCAGATAAAAAGAGGGAGCGCCGCGTACAACGCGACACTCCCCTAGCGATTCAAGAGAATCTATTAGGCCTCGAGAGCCTTCTTGGCGATGGTGGCCAGCTCGTTGAAGGACTCAATGTCCTCGTAAGCCATCTGAGCCAGAACCTTACGGTCGAGCTCGATGCCGGCAACCTTCAGGCCGTGCATGAACTGAGAGTAAGAGATGTCGTTCAGGCGAGCAGCAGCGTTGATACGAGTGATCCAGAGAGAGCGGATCTCGCGCTTCTTGTTGCGGCGATCACGATACTGATACTGCAGGGAGTGCTGGACCTGCTCTTTAGCATGCTTGTAAGTACGCGAAGCGGCACCGTAGTAACCCTTCGCACGGTGCATAACGGTACGGCGCTTCTTCTTGGCGGCAACAGCGCGCTTAATACGTGCCATGTTCTATCAACTCCTAGACGGTAAAACGAAAAACGGGAACGCGAACTTAGGCGAGACGCGACTTGATGACCTTGCGGTCGGCAGCGGCGATCTCGGTCTCCTGACGGAAGCCACGCTTACGCTTGGTGGACTTCTTGCTCAGGATGTGGCTCTTGAAAGCCTTGGCGCGCATAAGCTTGCCGGTACCAGTCTTGCGGAAACGCTTCTTGGTGCCGCTGTGGGACTTCATCTTAGGCATGAAATACTCCTTAATCGGTTACAGAACACTAGTTACTTGGTATCGCTTGCCGCTTTTTCTTCATCGAAGGCGCCCTTAATCGGGGCGAGCAGCATAAGCATGTTACGGCCTTCCATCTTAGGCTTGGACTCGACCGTAGCGTAAGGCTTGAGATCCTCGGCGAGACGCTCGAGAACGTTAAGACCCTGCTCCGGGTGAGCCATCTCACGGCCGCGGAACATGATGGTGATCTTAACGCGTGCGCCCTTCTTGAGGAAACGCAGAACGTGGCCCTTCTTGGTCTCGTAGTCGCCAACGTCGATCTTGGGTCGGAACTTCATTTCCTTGACCTCGACCTTGGACTGGTTCTTACGAGCGGCCTTCGCCTTCATGGCCTGCTGGTACTTGAACTTACCGTAGTCCATGACCTTGCAGACCGGCGGCTCCGCGTTGGGAGCGATCTCGACCAGGTCGAGACCCTGATCGTCAGCGACGCGCTGGGCATCGCGGATGGCGAACAGGCCGAGCTGAGAGCCATCGACGCCAATCAAACGGCACGAAGATGCAGTGATCTCGTCGTTGATGCGGGTGTCATCAGACTTAGCTATTTTCCCTACCTCCATTCATAAAAAAATAACCCGGCGCTTCTCAGCAACCAGGTCGTACACATAGACATCCTCGATATGAGGAAGGGAATCTAAGTTGTATGACCAGTCAGCTGCTCATTGGCGCCAAAAGGTGGGAACCCTCGGGTTCCTCTTTAGGGCATTGCGGAAACAACGCCTTGGCGATAATAACACGTTCGACGCGTTATCACATTACGTACACGAAAAAGGGAGCCTAAGCCCCCTTGAAGCGCAGGTGCATGTATGGTGCCCGAGGCGAGACTCGAAGGGTCTTCGCTTCGCGAAGCCCCGGGCTTCGGGCGCGCAGCGCCCTCGCCACGCTCCGCTACAAACAGGCCACAGGCCTGTTTGCTTAACGCTCCGCGCGCTCACGCGAGTTCGGCACGAAAAAGGGGGCCTAGACCCCCTTGAACGCTCACTTGCATGTATGGTGCCCGAGGCGAGACTCGAACTCGCACGTTGTTGCCAACGGTGGATTTTGAGTCCACTGCGTCTGCCAATTCCGCCACTCGGGCACGTAATGCGTGAGTTAGTTTATCACAGCTTGCTATCGATTAGTCCGAAAATGGAACTTCGAGCATTTCGATGAGTTCGACCGTGCGGAGCATCTCGCGCCGACGGCATCCGCGACCGTCAACCGAGGCCTCGCCCATCTGGTTGTCATAGGGATCCTCGCGCATGCCGTCGAAAGAGGGCTCAAACTCTGCCTGGAATCGATTGTTGGCCACCATACGCCACGGGTCGAGATTGCCAAAGTAGTGACGGCGGCGCCACTCCTCCCCCATCCTGCGAGCAGAAGATCCAAATGACACGTCGGCGTTGAGCCAACCGGTCTGCGGCGTATAGAACTCTGCCCAGTCGTGCGACCCCACCGAATCGGGCGCAACATACAGGCCGCTCTGCCAACGGGCGGGCACACCGGCAATACGGCACATGGTGATAAACGTAAGCGCCATAACACCGCAATCACCGCGAAGCGAATGCGCACAGTCATCGGCAATAGATCCCAAAAGCAAGTACGGCGGCTGATAGCGATAGTCGATATACTGCGTCAGGTAATCATAGATAGCACGGGCGCGATCGAGCGGATCCTCGAGTCCGTCAACAACACCGGCCGTCAGCTGCTGCAGATACGGCGTGAATGCAATGTGCGGACGGTCCTCGGAAATATCCTCGGGCAGAGGCGCGTCCATACATGGATGCGCCAGAAGCGCACCCCCATAGATATCGCGATAAGCGGCATCGATTTGATAGCGATAGGTCACCGAGAATGAGCGATCAGTCGAGGAGACCCACGAGGCAGCACGCGCCGAGGCGCTCGCAGGAGCAATGGTCCCCTCCGGCGTCATATCAAGTATCTCGACCTGAGACTGTTGACGGCAGGCGGCAGCAACGGGAAGCCACGCGCGAACGGTCTCCCCCTCCAAAGCACCGGGGACAGACACGCATGCCTTAAGCGTGATGGTGCGAGACAGCCCGCCCTGCGTCTCCATCTCCTCGAGCATCTGGTTGCGCAGCGCAATTCCGTCCGTAGAATCGGGACGCATGCCGGGGACCTCTTTGGGATATACGCGAAGCGAATCGAGGAAGTTGTCGAGAACGAACAGCTCACCATCGATAAAGCGCCAGTCAATACGCTTACGGTCAATCAGATCGTTAAACTGCTCCTCGGTAAACTCAGGCCACTCCTCGCGAATCATCGCAATAGCTCGATCGCGCGACACCGAAAAATGAAGCGGCGTCTCAAGCATGCGATACCGCTCGGCACGAACGCAAGCGGCCAACGAGGGATCGGGATTCTGCCCCAAAAGACGATCACAAGCCGCAACAGCCTGCGTCAAATATCCGGCATCCTTGAGACGAAGAATCTCGGGCGGCAGTCCAATATCGAGATGACGAAAATCATCACAGCAAACATCAACAGAGCAACCAACAGGACCCTCGTCAATAACCTTCCCATCCGAAGGCAACACATTAACAACAGCCATACCAAAACTCCAAGTCACTAGAACGCTTGAAGCCCATTGTAGCGAGATAAAAAAGAAAGCCCCAATAAAGGAACTCTCAACACCGATAAACGGTACCTATGAAAATGAATTCAGCCCAGTAACCCTGTAGCGAGTTAACGAAGGAGGCCCCGTTTCCCCGGAGCTGATTCCGTCGCGCGACTTCTGGCGAAGCCAGGTGAGCGCGAGGGAAACAGCGTAGGGGAAACGGGGCCTCCGGCGGGAAGTTAAACCGCTACTTACGCCTTGTTGACGGAGCCAAACTCCTCCATGAGCTCCTTGGTGCGGGCAACGATGTTGTCGCGACCAGGCTTGAGGAGCTTGCGGGGGTCAAAGCCCTTGCCCTGCTGATCCTTGCCGGCCTCGATGTACTCGCGAACACCCTTGGCGAAGACGAGCTGCAGATCGGTGTTGACGTTGATCTTGGAGATACCCAGGGAGATGGCCTTCTTGATCTGATCCTCGGGGATGCCGGTGCCACCGTGCAGGACGAGGGGCAGGTCGCCGGTCTGAGCCTTGATCTCGCCCAGGCGCTCGAAGGAAAGGCCAGCCCAGTCGGCAGGGTACACGCCGTGGATGTTGCCGATACCGCAGGCGAGGAAGTCGACGCCCAGGTCAGCAATCTGCTTGCACTCAGCAGGATCAGCGAGCTCGCCGCTGGAGGTCACGCCGTCCTCGGTGCCGCCGATGCCGCCGACTTCGGCCTCGATGGACATGCCCTTGGAGTGGGCAAGCTCAACGAGCTCCTTGGTGCGGTCGAGGTTAAGCTGGAAGGTCTCCTCGTGAGAGCCGTCATACATGATGGACGTGAAGCCGGCCTCGATGCACTTGAAGCAGTCCTCGTAGGAACCGTGATCGAGGTGAAGGGCGACGGGAACGGTAACGCCCGTGGCCTCGACGGCAGCCTTGACCATGTCGGCGCAGACCTTGAAACCACCCATCCACTTAGCGGCACCAGCGGTGCACTGAAGGATCAGCGGAGACTTGGCCTCCTCGGCGGCCTGAAGAATAGCCAGGGTCCACTCGAGGTTGTTGGTGTTGAAGGCACCGAGACCGTACTTGCCGGCTTCGGCCTTCTTGAGCATGTCTGCTGCGTTGACGAGCATAAAAGAAACCTCCTGTAAGGTTGCTCCGATAACGCCTGAGATTTTACCACGACATACCCGAGCATAAACGTTCGTTTGTTCACGAATACCATCCGATTGGACAAATTTTGACCGTTTGCCCCACAGAATCGACCCACTGGGGAAAATAGCTTGACGATTGAGCGGTCTTCGTGGTTCGAAAGACGGCTTCGAGCCTACATCTGCATAAACGGGTTCTGCATAAGTTCGCGCGCCATCGTGGTCGAATCGCCATGGCCCGTCAAGCAAACGGTATCGGGCGGAAGCATCTTGGCAAGTTTGGAGAGCGAGCGCATAATCGCCGCCTCGTCACCGCCGGAAAGATCGGTACGACCGTGGCTGCCCGGGAAAAGCGTGTCGCCCACAAAGGCGATGTTTCCCTGCTCGGTCGCGGCGAACAGGACGATGCCGCCCGGCGTATGCCCCGGCGTCTCGATCACCTGCAGGCAGACGTCGCCCACCTCGATTGTATCGCCCTCGGCAAGCAAACGCGTCGGCTCACCCGGATCGGGCGTCTCGATACCCCACATGGCGCGCTGCTCCTCGATATTTGCGCGAGGTACCGTCACGTCCTTAGCGCACAACTCATATAGTGCGCTGTCGCCAACAACAGCTCGAACCCCGGCAACCCCGCCAACATGATCGGCATGACCGTGCGTGCAGACAGACCCGAGTACGCGCACCTCGGGATGCGCGGTGCGGATATGCTCCACAAGACGCTCGCCCTCCCACGCCGGATCGACGATTAAGCACTCGTCATTCGAAATCACGGCGTAGCTGTTGGTCTGAATCGGACCGTTGACGAGCGCCTCAATCGAAGCCGTGCCTCGGGGTGTCAGGTCCAAAGTCATATCGTCCATGCGCATACCCTCCTTCTAAAATACGCTCGAGGCACCAAACGATGCCTCGAGCGTAACCAATATCTATGATGCTGAGAGGCTCTCGCACCTACACACGGCGCTTGAGTTGCGCTCCGCCCTCGCCGGGCATAAGACGGCGAGCGTCGTAGACCGAATCGACACTGCTGATGGAAGCCAGCAGCGGGTCCAGGCCGCTCGCATCCGAAATCTCGACCATAAAGCGCAGGGTCGCAATACCCTCGCGGTTGGTCGAGGTGGCGGCGGAAAGGATATTGCCGCCTGCATCGCCAATGGCAATGGTGACGTCCTTGAGCAGGCCCATGCGGTCCAGGCACTCGACCACGATCTCGACCTGGAAGAGAGTGTCGGCAGCACCATCCCACTCTACGTCAATCATGCGCTCGGGGTGCTCCATGAGGCCCTTGACGTTGGGGCAGTTGGCGCGATGCACTGAGACACCTCGGCCACGCGTGATGAAGCCGACGATATCGTCGCCCGTCACCGGATTGCAGCAATGCGCTAGACGAACTAGCAGGCCGCTGTTGCTCTCGCCCTTGACGATAATGCCGTTACTTGCGCTCTTGCCACGCTTTTGCGGCTTGCGGTTGGAGCCGCGGGCCGGCTGTTTCACGACCTCGGCGATAGCCTCGGCCTTGGTGAGCTGTTCCTCGGGCTTGGGGTCCAAGATTTGCTCGACCTTATTACCCACAGCGCGCGGGGCAACCTTGCCGGCGCCGACGGCGGCAAACAGGTCCTCGAGCTGCTTGAAGTTAAACTGCTCCGCCACGGCGTTGAGCGCACGCGTGGAGCGCGGCGTAGAAATGCCATAGCCACGCTTACGCAGGTCCTTGGCCAGGATATCGCGGCCGGCGGCAGCGTCGTCGTCCTTGGTCGCAGCGGCAAAATAGCGGCGGATCTTTGACTTGGCGGAAGGTGTCTTAACGATCTTGAGCCAATCACGCGACGGCTTGGAACTCTTGTTAGTCAGGATCTCGACACGGTCACCCGTCTTAATCTCGTGCGTGAGCGGAGCCACCGCACCGTTGATTTTGGCGCCGACGCAATGGTTTCCCACCTCGGTGTGAACGGCATAGGCAAAGTCGAGCGGCGTGGAGCCGGCACGAAGAGCCATGACCTCGCCTTTGGGCGTGAAGACAAAGATCTCCTGATCGAAGAGGTCGACCTTCAGCGAATGCAGGTATTCCTTGGCGTCGGTGATCTCATCAGACGCAGCCCAATCGAGCGAATGTTTGAGCCAGTTAATCTGGTCGTCCAGACGCTGGGCATCATTGGTCTTAGACGCAGACGATCCGCCCGACTTCTTATAGAGCCAGTGGGCGGCAATACCGTACTCGGCCTGCTCATGCATCTCATAGGTTCGAATCTGAATCTCGAGCGGACGAGCCGTGGGGCCGATGACCGTCGTGTGGAGCGACTGGTAGTTATTGACCTTGGGCATGGCGATATAGTCTTTAAAGCGACCAGGCATGGGATGCCACAGCGTATGCACCGCACCGAGCGTGGAGTAGCAATCGCGCACCGAATGAGTGATGACGCGCAGCGCCACCAGGTCGTAAATCTCGGAGAACTCCTTGCCCTTGCGCTTCATCTTTTGATAGATGGACCAATAGTGCTTGGAACGACCGTTGATCTGAAAGCCCTCAAGACCAATGCGATTGAGCTCGTCGGTGAGCGTCTTGATGGTCTCGGCCAGATAACGCTCGCGAACCTCGCGCGACTCGGCTACCATGCGCGCGATGCGCTGGTAGGCATCGGGCTCCAAGTAGAAGAAGGACAGGTCCTCGAGCTCCCACTTAATAGAGCTCATGCCCAGGCGGTCGGCCAAGGGCGCGTACACGTCCATGGTCTCGCGAGCCTTAAACAGGCGACGATCCTCGCGCAGGGCCGCCAGCGTACGCATGTTGTGCAGACGATCGGCAAGTTTAACGATGATGACGCGAATGTCCTTGGACATGGCGAGGAACATCTTGCGCAGCGTGAGCGCCTGCTTCTCGTCCATGCTGTCGACTTCGATGTTGGTGAGCTTGGTCACGCCATCGACGAGCTCGGCCACCGTATCGCCAAACAGGCCGGAAACATCGGCGAGCGAGGTCTCAGTATCCTCGACGGTATCGTGCAGCAGCGCGGCGCACACCACATCGCAGTCCATCTTGAGATCGGCCAAAATGATGGCAACCTCGACGGGATGGTTGATGTACATCTCACCCGAGCGCCGCTTTTGGTTGCAATGCTTCTCGGCAGCAAAGCAGTAGGCCTGCTCCACCTTGGAGAAGTCATCCTCATTCATATATTTGAGACACAGACGCTCCAGCTTGTCGTAGCTGTCCGCCATAATCTCGGGCGGCAGCTCATCGGCATGCTTATAGTGCTCCATCTCCGAAAACGGCTGGAGGGTGGAATCATGGGCGGTACGGGCTGCGGCATCCATCGAGGTCCCCTTCCCCTAGGCCCGCGGTACGATCGGGCGGTTAACTTTGGCTAGCATATCAGAAGCGCACGAATCGAGCGCCCAGCTCCGGAAAGCCGAGAACTCCATGCGCGAGCGCAAGCCCTCCAAATAGCGAATTGACCTGCTCAATTGCACGCGGCCGGGGTTTTCGGCCATCGCGATGCGACGGGTGTCGTCAAACCCCGAAACTCGACAGAAACCAAGCTCTTCGAAGATTCCCAGGCCGCTTTCCACCGAACGCTCGTCGACCGGCGTGCGAGCATCGATGGCAAGGCACATCTGCGCGATGTCGATATCGCTCGCGCTAAAGGAATCGTCCCCGGTCTTGCCGCGGTTGGAGCGCCACATGGTCTGCAGCGCGCGATAGAGCGTGACGAGCTCGTCGCGCTCGGGCGCATAGCAGTCGAGCAGGCGCTCGTTAATGCGGGCGTCGCGCGACGAATAGAGCAGATGGATCACGGCGGGCTGGCCATCGCGGCCGGCACGTCCGCTCATCTGGTTGAACTCGATGGCGCCAAACGGCATGTGGTAGAGCACAACATGGCGGATATCGGGCAGGTTGACGCCCTCGCCAAAGGCAGAGGTCGAAACAATGCAGCTGAGGCTTCCGTCTCGGAATGCTTCCTCCACGCGGCGGCGATCGGAGCGCGCAAGCCCCGCGTTATAGAACGCGATATGGGTTGCGCAATCGGGCACACGCTTGCGCAACGTCTTGGCGAGCGCCACGGACTGGTCGCGCGAATTGACGTAGATGACGGTCTTTTCCCCCGTCGCCACAATCGACACCAAACGGTTCTCGCGACTTGCAAGATCACGGTCGTCCTCGAGCTGCAGGTTCTCGCGCACCGTCTCGTCGACCACCGTGCGAGTGATCGGCAGCATGCGGGCAAGCTCGGCCACGACCGGAGCCGTCGCGGTGGCCGTCGCAGCCATAACGACCGGGTCGCCCAGGGCTTTGAGGATATCGGGCATGTCGAGATAGGCGCTGCGGTCGCCGCCCTTGGCAAGACCGGCATGATGCGCCTCATCGATAACGACAAAGCCGATGCGGCCCGAACGCGCGAAGCGGTCACGGTGGATAGACAGGAACTCGGGCGTCGTGAGCACGATACCGGTGCGGCCCGAAGCTAGGCCGGCGAACACGTCATCGCGTGCGGCCTCCACGGTCTCGCCGGTCAGCACGCCAACGCCAATGCCAAGCGATGCCATCGTCGACAAGAGGTGATAGGCCTGGTCGGCAACAAGCGCACGCAGCGGATAGACAAAGATGCTCGCACGTCCGCGAAGCACCGCCTCACGCGCGGCATGCACATGGAAGATGAGCGACTTGCCGCGGCCCGTTCCCATAACCGACAAGACACTCTGGTGATCGGCCAAGGCGTCGAGCGCCTCAACCTGCGCGCGGTGCGGCTGGTTCGATCCGATAAAGCTATGGATAAGCGAGCGCGTGAGCTCGGTATAGGAAAGCTGGGCGAGCGTCTCGCGCTTGCGCGACTCCAGGCGCAGGCCGGAATCCGCCGGCTGCACGCCACGACGAAGCTCGCATGCCGGATCGTCGACGCTGGGCAGCGTGGTATCGCGGACCAGAACATCCTTGACCATGAGCTTGGGCTTCACACGACCCTGCCAATGCTCGGCAACGGCCTCGAACACCAAGTCGACAGCGCTATCGCAGTTGATGAGCTTATCGATTTGCGGTACACGAAACATGATGGCCGGCACACTCGCGGCGCCATCCGTCGCCACGAAGCGCATATGCTCGCCGGTTTTACCCACCACGGCGCGATCACACATCGTCACGCCCTCGGCAGCCAGCAGCGGCACCTTATTACCCTGGCCAAACGGCTCAAGGCGGGAAATCTGCTCGATGGTCTCGATATTCAATTCGGAAAGGTCGACCGTGGCGGCAACCTCGTCGATGTCTTCAAAGTCCTCGGCGGGAATCTCCGATAGCACAGCGGAAAGGCGACGACGGAATTCATCGAGCTTGGATGCCTCGATGGTCACACCCACCGCACCGGCATGTCCGCCGCGACGAATCAGCAGGTCGGAACAGCGCTCGACGGCGTCAAACAGGTTAACTTTGCCCACCGAGCGACCAGAGCCACGCGCGATACCGTCCTCGATCGAGAACAGCAGCGCCGGCACGTGATAGCGGTTGGTCAGACGGCTTGCCACGATGCCCTTGACACCCTCGTGCCAGCCTTCGCCGCCCACGACGATCGCGCGTCCGCCGTCATAGGTCTCCTCGACCTTTGCCATGGCATCGCGCGTGAGCTCCGCCTCGATCTCACGGCGCTGGCGGTTGATTTCCTCGAGCTCAGCCGCCAGCGTGCTTGCTTCGATGGGATTGCGGGCAAGCAGCAGGTCGAGCGCCAGCTTTGGATCGGCCATGCGACCGGCAGCGTTTAAGCGGGGAATGAGCGAGAATGACAGG
>CABRID010000071.1 GCA_902470895.1 uncultured Collinsella sp. | reverse complement strand
AGATCAGCCTCGGTCTCGTGGGCTCGGAGATGTGTATAAGAGACAGGAAAACGCCCGGTCAAGCCGATGTACCGTCGGTTTGACCGGGCGTTTTCTCTTTGAGGCCATGAGTCTCGTCAGGCTGCGAGCTAGCCGGCTATCGCTTGGAATTGACGCGGTAATGGAAGATCTCGGGGTGTGTGCGAGTGTGCGTCACCTCAAACAAGATGCCATCCGAGGTGTACGACTGACTCTCCATGACGGCAACGCAGTTGTATTTGCCGAGGTCAAGATAGCTGCAGTCCTCATCGTTGGCGAGCTCGACACTCACCGTACGACGGCTCGCCATCACTTTGACACCGCGCTTGTGCTCCAGATAGCCGTAAATAGAATCTGCCGCGATCTCGGGAGTCAGGCCCTTGGCGATCGACGCCAAAAAATAGCCATGGTCCACTTGGCGCGCGTTGCCGTTGAGGCTTCGGACACGCACTACGCGAATCAACTCCTCGCCCACCTTAAAGCCCAGGTGACGAGAGAGTTGCTCGGTGCAAACCAGATGTTCGAAAGACTTAACGTCCGTCGATGCAACGGCATTGTTGCGCTTTGCAAACTCGCCAAACGACTCAACCTCTTCGAGTGCGCCCAACATGTCGGTTTCGCCCTTAAGCCAAATAACGCGCACGCCCTTGCCGTGTATGGGCTGCACAAACATCCCGTCGGCCAGCATGCTCAAAGCGCGGCGGACGGTATTGCGCGTGCAGCCAAATTCCGCGGTCAGCTCGGCTTCGGTTGGCAGCATCTCCTGAAACGCATAGGTCCCATTAATGATGCGCGAGCGTATTTCTCGGTAGATTCCTTCGTATATCGCTTTTGGCATTGTTTCACCTCTACATTATTCATTTCCGGCTAGGCACGATAGCATTTCTTAAAGTTGTTTAAACCGAATATCGGTGAAGCGACAGGATTTAGCCGTTGACGGTTTCTGTCATGCCCAAATCGGTTTCGCTCAAAACTGCCGGTACGACACTCGTCTGGTCCTCTACAATGAATCCATTGTTTAAACGTTTCCCCACGCGCAACGCGCCTCGATATTCGGAAGGCAGAACATGCTGCAAAAAATCCAACGCTTTGGCGGGGCAATGTTCGCGCCCGCCATGCTGTTTTCTATATCAGGCCTCATGGTCGGCATCTCCGCTCTCGCAACGACTGCGGACATCGTCGGCGATCTCGCCGTATACGGAACCCCTTGGTACGTTTTCTGGACCATCATCCAGCGCGGCTCGTGGACGGTCTTTAAACGTCTCCCGCTCCTTTTTGCCGTAGCGCTGCCTATCGGTCTTGCCCAAAAGCAACCGGCTCGTTGCTGCCTCGAGGCTCTCGTCGCCTATTTTGCCTATTGCTTCTTTTTGAGCGAGATCATTAAGCTGAGCGGCGACAACCTTGGACTTAAGTACCCATCATCTTTGACCCCCGCCAGCGGCATCACCGTCATCGACGGCATCAAGACGCTCGACACCGGCATTATCGGCCCGCTGGCGGTATCGGCAACCGTCGTCGCCATCCATGATCGCTTCTACGATGCCAAGGTTCCCGATTGGCTCGGCACCTTCTCGGGTTCCTCACTGGTCTACCTCATCAGCTTTTTTGCCGTGTTTGCCCTTGCCGCCATCTCGGCCGCCATCGTACCCTTCGCATACGCTGTGACCGAAACGCTGCGCCACGCACTTGCAGGCGTCGGCCCCTTCGGCGTGGGCATCTTTGTGTTTTTGGAGCGAGCACTCGAGCCCATGGGGCTGCACCACCTGCTCTATATGCCCATCTATTACGACAATCTGGTCATTCACGACGGTATTTACGCCACGTGGACCAACCTGCTCCCCATTCTCTCCCATAGCACGCGCCCTTTAAATGAACTTGCACCCTGGGCAGGTTTTACCGCCACCGGCTGGGGCAAGCTCTTTGGCCTTCCCGCCATCGCGGCAGCATTCTATTTCACCGCCAAACCCGAACGCCGCGCCGGCCTTAAGGTCATCCTTTTGCCCGCCATCGTCGCCTCGGTGGTCTGCGGCGTCACCGAACCGCTCGAGTTTCTCTTTATGTTCACCTATCCCGGACTCTTTTTGCTCTACGCCGTCCTATCCTCCTGCCTTGCCATGACCATGAACTTCTTTGGCATCGTCGGCATCTTCTCGGGCGGTCTCATGGAAATGACGGCCTTCAACTTCATCCCACTCATGCGAATGCATGCCGGCTCCTACCTTTTGGCGCTCGGCATCGGCCTTGCCTTTAGCCTCATCTTCTTTGTTAGTTTTCGAGCACTCATCTTGGTCTATGACCTTAAGACGCCGGGCCGCGAGAATCATGTCGCCAATCGCACGACAATCGATCGTTTAACGGGAAGCGACTTTGCCAAAGAGCAATCTCCCAATGACGAAGTCAATAGTCGATCCGATCAAGATCACGTCCTCGCTGAGCGGGTAATTCAGCTCTTAGGTGGCGTTGGCAATATCGTGGGCGCAACCAACTGCGCCACGCGCCTGCGCGTCGAGGTCGCAGACCCTTCCATCGTTGCAGATAACGCGTCGTTTGTCGCGGTGGGCGCCAAGGGCCTCATCATTACGGGCAAGACCGCCCAGGTGATCATCGGCATCTCCGTTCCCCGCGTTAAAGAGCATTTTGACCAGATCATGGGCCTCGAGCCGGGATTTGTGCCCACCACCTCGGCCTCCCCTGCCGCCAGCGCAGCCCATAAGCGCGGCGATATCTGCTTCTTCGATATCGACGGAACGCTCGCCTGGCAAGACCCCAGGCTCGCCCAAGACCTTCCCGAAGACGAGCGGGACCTCTCCCCCTATCCCAACGAGGCGGTTTCGCAGGCAATCCGCGAGTTTGTCGCCAACGGCAACATGGCCTTTATCTGCACGGGACGTACCCTCAGCTGCATCCACCCCAAACTTCTTGAGCTGCCTTGGACCGGCATCGTCTGTCTTGCGGGCGGTTACGCCGAGATCAACGGACACGCAATTCGCGATCTGTCGATGACGCCCAGCATGCTGCAGCATCTTGCCCCCTATCTTGAGCAATCGGGCGAGGTCATCCGCTTTGAGGGCCTCAACGGCGTCGTGCGCATGAGTGCCGATGCCCCCGATGCCCCCGGATACGCGCGCACCCTGGGCGACGCAGTCACGCAGCTGCAACATTACAGTGTCTACAAGATCTTGATGTCTACATCGCTCGCCAACCACATCGCTCAAGATAAGGCACTTGAGCCGCTGCTGTGCTTTAACGAGCTCGAACTCGAGGTAACCGAAATCTCGCCCCGCGAATGCACGAAGCGCGGGGGCATCCAGTCTGTACTCGACGCCCTCGACCCCCACCACGGAACCGTATACGGCATTGGCGACGCCAGCAATGACGTCTCGCTGATGAACGCCGTCGATGTCGGCATTGCGATGGGCAACGCACCGGACTATCTCAAGGATAAGGCCGATTACGTGACCGACACCGTCGATCACGACGGTGTCGTTGCGGCGCTCGAGCATTTTAGGCTGATTTAGGCGCGCTCCATCAAACGCACGCCCGTTGTCCTAAATCGCCAAAACTGCCGCGCCAAACGCCCTGATGTGGCAATATGTTGTCTGCATATTGCATCAATGCAACCTCAGAAAGAATGCGAGAACCCGTGTCCAGTCCGTTTACCAGCTTTTTAGCCCAGCACTTTGACCAGATTAACGACTATCTGGCCACGTTCTTTGACGGACAGGCGACCTCTGCCGATATCGAGCGCTACCTGTATGCGCCGCTCTCGGCTTTTACGGCCAACGCCGGCAAGCGCCACCGCCCGCTTATCTGCATGCTCGCCGCAACCGCAGTGGGCGGTAGCTTTGAGAGCGCCCGCAGCGCCGCGGCAGCCATCGAGCATTTCCAGTCGGGCGCGCTGATCCACGACGACATCGCCGACAACGGACAGCTTCGTCGAGGCAAGCCCTGCATGCACCTTACCGAGGGCACGGGCCTTGCCATCAATTGTGGCGACCTGGCGCTCACCATGGTCACCAAGACGGTTCTCGACGACCCTACGCTGGAGTCCGACGTGAAGCTGCGCGTGCTCCACGAGCTTACCGAGATGATCGTCCGCACCATCGAGGGCCAAGCGCTCGACCTGGGTTGGGTCCGTGACGGGCGCTTTGATATCTCGGTTGATGACTACCTGGACATGGCGACGCACAAGACCGCGTTTTACAGCGGAGCCACGCCGCTTGCCACCGGAGCCATTATCGGCGGCGGCAGCGATGAGCAAATCGAAGCGCTGCGCGCCTTTGGCCTACACACAGGCCTCGCCTTTCAGATTCAGGACGACCTGCTCAACCTTGTCGGCACTAAGGAAGCCGCCAACAAGGACTTCCGCACCGACATCACCGAGGGCAAGCGCACGCTTGTCGCCGTACACGCCCTCTCTGATGAGCGCCACCACGACGAGGTCGAGGCGATTCTTTCCTCGGGCACCGATGATCCCGCGCAGCTCGCACGCGCCGTGGAGATCTTCCAGGAGACCGGCTCCATCGATTACGCCCACACTTACGCGCTCGACCTGACCGCTAAGGCCAAAGCGGCCATCGAGAACGTTGAGCTTGATCCGCACGCACGCGAGCTGTTCCTCTCCATGGCAGATTTCTTTGTGGAGCGCCTTAACTAACGGGGGTTATAAAACCTGTCAGCAGCGTATTTAGGCACAACTTGCTACACTGTTGAGTGCATGTTTATGCATCCCTTTGCGTTGTCTATCCGACAGACGCTCAAATAGTACGAATGGTACGCCGAAAGGGGTTCGTTCATGGAACCTATTACAACGGGCATGCAAGGAGCAGCCGTCGAGGACGTGCAGTCTCGTCTCCTGCAGCTCGGCTACACGATTGATGCCGCCGAAGTCACCGACAAGTACTTTGGAGCCACCACTGAGCAGGCCGTCAGCACCTTCAGGCTCGACAGCGGCCTTGCTGCCGGTCATGCCGTCGATATCCCCTGTTGGAGCGCCCTTGTAGACGCTTCGTATAAGCTGGGCGACCGCACCCTCTATCTGCGCATGCCCAATTTCCATGGCGCCGATGTGCAGGCCCTGCAGCGCGCTCTCAACGTTTTGGGCTTTGCCTGTGGCGAAGACGACGGCTACTTTGGTCCGCATACCGAGGCCGCCCTGCAGCAGTTCCAGGAAAATGTCGGCCTGTTTGCCGACGGCATGGCCTTCCAGGACACCTACGCCTACATCAACCGCCTGCACCATGTGTGGGAGGGCAAGCCCTCGGTCACCGAAGCCGAGTCCCGCATCGGTTTTGCTCGCGCCGCCAACGTGCTCGAGCGCTTTCAGATTGCCGTTATCGGCAAGGACCCCATCGCACGCAGTGTTGCGTCGCGTATGTGGAATATCGCCACGGCAACGACCGACAACAGCGGCATGATGCTCTGCGACTCCGAGGTCCCAACCGACGTTGACCTGGTGCTCGAGATCGCAAGCGACGAGCTGCCCGCCGACGCCGCACCGCGCGCCACGATTGCCCTCGCCGAGTGCCACAACCTAGCCCAGCGCATCCGCACTGCCAATGTCGCCGCACAGCAGAAGCCGGCACGCATTCGCATTGAGCTCACGGGCATGACGCGCTACAACGGCACTTTCACGGCCAGCGACGCGCAGACACTCGCCGTACGCCTGCTCGATGGTGTTTGCGATGCCCTCGCAGATTAGGTAAACTAAACGAGTTGCTTTTGGGCAACACCACACATTGGGACGTAGTTCAACGGTAGAACTCCGGTTTTTGGTGCCGGCTGTTGGGGGTTCGAATCCCTCCGTCCCAGCCAAAGAAACAAGCCTCTCGAACGCATAGCCGATCGGGAGGCTTTTCTTGTGAGCAAGCGGAGGGATTCGAACCCGCAAGGAATCTACCTATATAAGACAGACGCCCCAGGCCCATAACGACCAAGAGCGCCTTGCATCTAGAATTATCAGCCCTGTTCCGAAAAGCGAGCCGCATGCAACAACCAAGTAACCACAGGCCCCGGGAGAGTGGGGACACCGGCTTAGGTTTATCGCGAGTTCCGCACGAACAGGAGGCCACTTAATGTGGCCTCCGTCGTGAGCAGGACTGTAGAGCAGGAAACCTAAGCCGGTGTCCCCACTCTCCCGGGGCCGAACGCCCTAGTTGTTGAGCATGCGGTCGAAGCTTCCCGAGTCGCCATCCCGATAGTCGGCGGTCATCAGGATCTCCTGCGGAATACGCCCGCCCTCGCGCAGCACGTTGCGGAACTGCACGCGCGTAACCATGGGCAGATCCTTAATCGTCGCCGCCAGGTTCTGCGGCACGCCCTGGTTGGCAGCAGCGGGCTCGCACGCGCCGCCGGCCTTCACGCGACGCCTATGCTCGGCGAGCATGGCGCGGTACATGCCGGCATGCAGGCGAATCTCAACCACATTGGCATTGCGAGCCTGCTCGACGATGCGCGCGCCCTCGCGGTCGATATCGCCCACATAGTAGACGTAGTTAAAGCGATAGCCAATCTCGGCCAGATAATCGTCCAGGGCATGCGAGACGCTTGCCTTGCATCCGCCGCCAAAAATCACGCCGCCCACCTTGATGCCAAAGAGCTTGGCGTGCTTGCGGCCACGCAGCAGCTTGACGATCTCGTCGTAGGTGTCCAGGTTCTCGACCATAATGAACGGCTTGTCGGCACCCAGCGTAAAGAAACCCGTAAAGTGCACGGGGCGATTGGGAGCGACCTTGATCGCCTGCATGCTGATGCCCTTTTCGGTCATACGCCTGATCAGGCGCTCACCGTGCTTGCCGTCAAAAGCCTTCTCGTCGTTAAAGATCTGGTAGGCACGCTGGCGGCGCGAGGCAACCGGCGTATCGGCACCTCGGTTCTGCTCGATCCAAGCCTGGATGATTGCGATTTCCTCGGCAATCTTGCGGTTGGACATCTCGTTGTGCTGAGTGCGCTGCGGAGCCTTTTTGCCGTCCTTGCCCTCGACCTTAACGATTTGAGTCTGTTGCTCCTTAATCTTGGAGAGCGCCATTGGCGTGGGAACGACCTTGAGCAGCTGCCTGCCCAGGACACGGGCCAGAGCAAACGCCGAGGCCTCGCCGTGAACGGCCGACTTGGGCTGCTGGGCAGCAGTATCTGCTGCGGCAGACTCCGGCTTCCTCTGAGACTTGCGCTTAGAATCGCCCTGGGAATTGCGCTCGCGCTTCGGCATAGACGCCTGCTTCTGCGGACGAACGGACTTGCTCTCCTTCGCCGGCTGGCGCTTAGGCTGCCCCGAAGAAACCTCGGCCTTCGCATCCTCGTTCTGCGGCGTGGTCTTCTCGGCCGCAGTCTCGGCATGGGAACTGCGGCCCCCACGATGGCGACGGCGGCGAGGCTTGCTCGACGCGCCCTGCTCCGTCTGCTCATCAGTAGGCTGCTGGCCCTTGGCCTCGGCATCAACCTCAAGCTGCGGCTCAACAGGCTTCTGTTCGCGAGCCGCCGGCTCAACGACCTTCTCGTCCTTCTCGCCCTGAGTGGTCGAAGCCGGTTCGCTCTTCTCCTGACGCCTTACGGGATACGCGCGCCCCGCAAAACCACGTCCGGGACGGCATGAACCCGGAGCCTTCTTGACAGACTCCTCAACATCGTCTGCAACCTCAGAAGACTCTTCAACCTCACGCGCGGCATCCTGCTGTGCAGCCTTAAAGTGAGCACCGCGACGGCGCTTGGGCTCTTGGGCCTCCACGGGCTTTTGCTCCTTCGTGGGCTTCTGCGACTCGGCAGCAACCTCGGTCTCAACAGCCTCGGCATCCGTCTCGCCCTTTTGAGCAACGGCGCGACGGAAGCGCTCCTGCTGGGCGCGGCGCTGCGCATCGCGCTTGCCACCCCCACCAAAACCGCCGCGTCCTGCCTTGGCCGTAAAGGCACGCACGACGTTCTCATCGAGCAACTCATCGGTATCGACATGCTCACGCGGAGCAGTTTCTTCCACAGCAGGCACGTCAGCGGAATCCTCGACGACAAAATCCTCGACGGACTCGGCAGGCTGCTCCTGGGCATCGCGGATCTCGGCATTGATGGTATAGAACGCCGGGCGCCCGTTAATGCCGCTACCCTCGATCTTGGTCACGATATTTGCCGCGATAAGCTCATCGCGCATCGCCTTGGTGTCACATTCCTTATCGACGGAGCGGAAAATCTGCGCCAGCGCGCTCGACTTAATCTTGAGTGCCTTGCGGCAAAGCAGGTCGTAGGCAACCAGCTTGGCACGCTCAGCAGAAAGCGATGTCTGGCTGCTCAGACGCTCAGCCAGGGCATCGACATTATTTTGGTTATCGGAATATACCGTCTTGGCCACGGGGCCCCTTTCATATGCACACATATACGTCTATATGGTACAACGCGCGCCCTTATCCACGCAAAACATCTGCGAGAGCACTCGAGCGTCACCCGCTTTTGCATGAAAAAAGACCGAGCCCGCGAAGTCGCGGACCCGGTCTTTCCGAGTCAAATGGATGGGAGATTCAACCCGTCCGACCGACTAGGCCTTGGCGGCCTCGGCGTCGACAGGAGCCTCGGCGGCAGCGGCGCGGCCGTACTCGGCCTTGCCCATCTCGGACCACTCGGGCTCCTCGTCGGGCATGGAGCCAGCCTCCTTGCCGAAGAACTCCTTGAGGCAGTTGACGGCGACGATGAGGCCCAGGACCATCAGCAGGACAGCGAAGACGAGCTGCAGGCCCTTGGTGGCGGCGACGGAAACGGCGGCCGTGGTGGCGGTAGCCGGGATGGTACCGAAGAAACCGTAGGCCTGGACGGCGGTCATGCAGCCCATGGCGCTCTGGACCAGCGAGGTGAAGGTGCAGCAGAGCAGGAAGGCGACGGGCACGTAGAGCATCCAGCCCTTGCGGCCGGTGCACTTGCAGAACACGGCGAGGGTGATCATAGTCATGCCGCCGAGCAGCTGGTTGGAAGCACCAAAGAGCGGCCAGATGTTGGCATAGCCACCAAAAGCGAGGGCGAGACCAGGAAGCAGGGTGACGACCGTGGCGAACCAGGGGTTGCCGAGGACCTTCATGTAGCCGGCCTTGGACTCGATGGCCAGGGCGTCGTTGGTCTGGGCAAAGAACTCGGAGAACGAAGTGCGGGCGATGCGGGCGACGGCGTCGAGCGAGGTCAGGGCCAGAGCGGAGACGTTCATGGTCATGAAGACAGTAGCGAGCGTGCCGTCAACACCGAAGGCCTGCATACCGCGGGAGATGCCAGCGGCGAAGATCTGGAACGGGGTGGAAGCGACACCGGCGTTGAGGGCGCCGGTACCGGCGGTGTTCATGTCGGAGAACATGATGCCGGCGACGATGATGGCAAGGATGCCGACGAAGGACTCGACGATCATGGCGCCGTAACCGACCTTGACGGCGTCCTGCTCCTTCTCGACCTGCTTGGAAGAGGTGCCGGAAGAAACGAGGCTGTGGAAACCGGAGAGAGCGCCGCAGGCAACGGAGACGAACAGGACCGGGAACATCATGCCGGAGGCAGTGGAGAAGCCGGTGAAGACCGGAGCGGTGATAGTGGCCTGACCGTTGACGCCCAGGACGACGATGCCGAGGACAGCGCAGACGATCATGACGATCATCATGATGGAAGTGAGGTAGTCACGCGGGGTCTTGAGCATCTGGATGGGCATAGCGCCAGCGAAGACCAGGTAGACCATGACGACGGCGAACCACTGGAACTTATCCAGGTAGACCGGGAACTGCATGCCGACGGCGAACATGAGAACCATGAGGACAACGCCAGTGACGAACTCGGCAGCGCCGGTGAGGTTGAACTTCTTCTGGGCCCAACCAAAGGCGATAGCGACGAAGGTGAACAGGATGGAAATGGTACCAGCGCAGCCGGCGGCATAGGACTTGGTGAAGTCGATGGCACCGGTAGCAGCACCAGAAGCGTCAACGGCCGGGGTGAACATGAACGTCTTGCAGACCATGTCGGTGAAGGCGGCGATGACGATGATGCAGAACAGCCAGCAGAACAGCAGGAACAGGCGACGGCCGGTCTTGCCGATGTACTTCTCGATGAGCTGAGCGAGCGACTTGCCGTTGTTCTTCATCGAAGCGTACAGAGCACCAAAGTCGTGGACGGCACCAAAGAAGATACCGCCGACGAGGACCCAGAGCACGACGGGCAGCCAGCCAAAGGCCATGGCGACGATCGTACCCGTGACAGGGCCAGCACCGCAGATCGAGCTGAACTGGTGCGAGAACGCGGTGAAGGCGGAGACGGGCGAGAAGCTCTTGCCGTCCTTCATGCGCTTGGCCGGCGTGAGGGCCTCTTTGTCAACGCCCCACTTGTTGGCCAGCCATCGGCCATAGCCCAGATAGCCGCAGGCGAGCACCGCCGCGGCCACAACCATGAGCAAAACTCCGTTCATTACATTTCCTCCTCTAAAAAGAACTTCCCAGACATAAAAAATGAGGGCCGTCGGTTGCGCTCGACGGCCCTCATCTTCATCAGCCGCCCGTTATCGTACGGGCTAGCTGTATGTGCTAACCCGCATCAGATAATTACTACGCTGATAATGTTTAGCTGATGCGTGAACATGTCTAAGAAATCCTCTTCAATCATGATGCGAACGATCCGTGCGTGTTCACATCCCCCAGTGGTTGAAAAGGAGTATGAAACTTTAGTTACCTAAAGTCAACGCAAATTTGTAATGAATTTTCAACTTTTTTGGATTTCTCGGTATAAAACGCCACTGACCTCGGACTTTACCTCACGACAGTTTTTGCATGAGAGATGCCCCTGAGAGCCGCGGGAGCCGGGCGGCGCATATGAACTTTCCTGCTCTACAGTCCTGCGCAAGACGGAAAGCACATTAAGTGCTTTCCTTCTGTCTCTTATACACATCTGACGCTGCCGACGATACTCCTTGTGT
>CABRID010000070.1 GCA_902470895.1 uncultured Collinsella sp. | reverse complement strand
TCAGATGTGTATAAGAGACAGCCTTCTCGCCGTAAGTGTCGGCGACAAAGGCAACGTCGAGACCAGAGAGCTCGGCGAGCTTCTTGGCGACGGGCTCGAGGGACAGCTCGGGCTGGAAGCCGGTGCCATCGGGACGGCCGAGGTGGCTCATGAGGATGACGCGAGCGTTGTGCTCAACGAGATAGTTGATGGTGGGCAGGGCAGCCTTGATACGGGTGGTGTCGCCAACGACGCCATCCTTGATAGGCACGTTGAAGTCAACGCGGACGAGAACGCGCTTGCCGTCGACATCGATGTCGCGGACGGTCTTCTTGGTAAAGGCCATGTTTGCTTCTACCTTTCGTACGTGTCTGCCTCCCATTACGGCAGACGATTTCCTATAAAAAGGGCGCGACCCTAGGGTGTAAGCCCTATAAGGCCGCGCCCTTCTTTAGACGCTCAACGAGCTATTCGCTAAAAGCTAAATTAAGCAACGAACTTCTCGAAGTACTTGATGGTGCGGACCATCTGAGAGGTGTAAGAGTTCTCGTTGTCGTACCAAGAGGTGACCTGAACGAGGGTCTGGCCGTTGCCGAGGTCAGAGCACATGGTCTGAGTGGCGTCGAAGATGGAGCCGTGGGTCTCGCCGATGATGTCGGTGGAGACGATGTCGTCCTCGTTGTAACCGAAGGTCTCGGAGATGGTGGCAGCGTAGGCCTTCATAGCGGCGTTGACCTCGTCGACGGTGACCTTCTTGTCAACGACAGCGTAGAGGTTGGTGATGGAGCCGGTCGGCGTCGGGACGCGCTGGGCGGCACCGATGAGCTTACCGTTGAGCTCGGGGAGAACCAGGCCGATAGCCTTGGCAGCACCGGTGGTGTTGGGGACGATGTTGACGGCGCAGGCGCGGCTACGACGCTTGTTGCCCTTGCGCTGCGGGCCGTCGAGCGGCATCTGGTCGCCAGTCCAGGCGTGAATGGTGGTCATGATGCCGGACACGATGGGAGCGAAGTCGTTCAGACCCTTGGCCATCGGGGCGAGGCAGTTGGTGGTGCAGGAAGCAGCGGAGATGATGTTGTCCTCAGCGGTCAGCGTCTCATGGTTGACGTTGTACACGATGGTGGGCAGATCGCTGCCAGCCGGAGCGGAGATGACGACCTTCTTGGCGCCAGCGTTGATGTGGGCCTGAGCCTTAGCCTTGCTGGTGTAGAAGCCGGTGCACTCGAGCACGACGTCGACGTCGAGGTCGCCCCAAGGCAGGTTGTTGGCGTCGGCCTCCTTGTAGATCTTGATCTCCTTGCCGTCAACGGTGATGGAATCCTCACCAGCGACGACCTCGTGATCGCGAGCGTAGTTGCCCTGCGTGGAGTCGTACTTCAGCAGGTAAGCGAGCATATCGGGAGAGGTGAGGTCGTTGATAGCGACGATCTCGGAGCCCTCATGACCGAACATCTGACGGAAAGCCAGACGACCGATGCGACCGAAGCCGTTAATAGCAACCTTTACTGCCATTGTGTCTCCTTTCGTAAGGCCCCCGCGAGCTACAGCGCCCGCCGTTGAGGCCCACAAACTAACCACTCGCCTAATATACCTTTTTTTTGACTTGAATTTCACGAGAATGCTCGAAATTGAAAATCAAATTTTCGTTAAAACGTTTTAAAGACTAAAATAGCAGTTAAATCCATATATAAGTCGATACTTCAAACTACCTGTTTGCTTCAATGAGCTTTTCAAGCCGTAAAACACGATGGTAGAGGGCCGACTTCGACAAGGGAGGGTCAGCCATCTCCCCCAAATCACGCAGTGACAGATCGGGGTAGCGCTCGCGCAGGTCGCAAAAGACCGCCAAGGCATCCGGAAGCGCATCGCGAAGGCCACGCTGCTCGAGCTCATCGATCAACGCAAGCTGATGCTGGGCGGCACCGGCGCTTCTGGTCTGGTTGGCGAGCTCGGCGTTCACGCGACGGTTTACGTCGTTCTTAACCAATTTGACCGCGCGCGCTTCCTCGATCTCGGCAACGCTGCGCTTGGCGCCGACCAGCTTTAGGAGCTGCTCGATTTCCTCGGCGCTCTTAATGTACACGGCATAAGACCCCCGCCGTGCATTAACACGCGCATGAACCCCAATCTGCTCCAACAGGTCACAAAGCCCCTTGGCATATTGCTCGCCCTGCACCGCGATCTCCAAATGAAAATCGCCGCGTGGGTCGGCCACGAAGCCGCCCGCGATGAGCGCGCCGCGGATATAGGCAAGTCTGCAGCAAGGACGGGCAACGATATGCCGGGGCACGCCGGCGACAAGTCCTCCCCTCCGGTCGAGGATACCCAGCAGCACCAGAGCCTTATCCAAATCGGGCTGATCGGGCAAGGTGATGAGGTAGTTTCGAACCTTATGCAATACAGATTTGCGGACCGTGAACTCCGTTTTGAGCTTAAGGATGCGATGCGTCAGTGTGATCATCGTACGCGCGACGGCACCCGTCTCGGTCGCGACCGTCAAACGATACCGCCCGGAGCCGGCCAGCGAAAGCGTACCGCTCACACGTGTCAGGGCGGCAAGCGTCGACAAATCGCAGTATTCACATTCGGGTTCGCAGCGCGCGAGCTCGTCACGCACCTCGGCGGTAAACGACATGCAGGCCTATGCTTTCGTGTTGGCGCGCGACAGGTCGCGATGGGAAATGCTCACGTGATATTGGGCGCCTTCCAAATAACGTGCCGTGGCCTCGGCGATGGCAACGCTGCGGTGTTGACCGCCCGTGCAACCGATGGCAATAGAAAGCTGCGGCTTGCCCTCCGCGATATAGCCGGGCATGACCGTATCGAGCAGCTGCGTCCAGGCCTTCCAGAACTCCTGGGTCTTGGGATGATCCAGAACAAAGTCGGAGACCTTCTTATCGAGACCGGTCATGGTGCGCATCTCGGGATCGTAGAACGGATTGGGCAGGAAGCGAACGTCGATCATAATGTCCGCCTCGACGGGCATACCGTGCTTAAAGCCAAACGAGAACACGTGAACGTCCATGAGCTGCTGGTCGGACAACTCGGAGAACGCCATGCGCAATTTGTTGCGTAGGGCAGAGGTGCGCAGGCGGCTCGTATCGATAATCATGTCAGCTCGGTCGCGAACGCCCTGCAGCTGCAGGCGCTCGCGCTGAATCGCATCGGCCGTAGTCTCCCCCGGCTTGGCAATGGGATGGCGGCGGCGGTTTTCGCTATAACGACGGATCAGCACCTCGTCAGAGGCCTCGAGAAACACGATGTCACAGCTCATCTCGCGCTCCTCGAGCGCGGCAACGGCATCGAGCAGCTCATCGAACAAGCCCTGGCTGCGCAGGTCGCAGGTGACGGCAAGATGCCTGCCCACGCCCGTATTGATGCCGACGAGTTCGGCAAGCTGGGCGATCAGACGCGGAGGCAAGTTGTCGATGCAAAAATAGCCCATGTCCTCGAACACATGCATGGCCTGCGTTCGGCCCGATCCGGACATTCCGGTGATGATGACGATATCGGGGATGCGCTCCGAGCGCTCCGCCGCATCCATGGCATCTCCCTTTTGCATGTGTGCCTCCTAAAACAAGCGCGGGACCCGGCCAGCGGATCCCGCGCGATCAATTGCCTTTATTGAGTATACCGCCCCAAGCGGATACGAGGCCTGTCTTACGCCTCAAGCGCAGCCTTGAACCAACTTGTAATACTCGTGGGGTGCGTGATGGCGGTGCCGACGACAACGGCCCAGGCGCCCGCATCAATCGCGGCGCGGGCTTCCTCGGGCGTGTGCACGCGGCCCTCGCAGATGATGGGAAGACCGGGGAATTCCTCGGTCGCCTGACGCAGGAGCGGCAGATCGGGGCCATCGGCCATGGTGCAGTCGATGGCGGCGACACCATGAGAAAGCGTAGTGGATACCAGGTCAAAGCCCATATCAACCGCACGGCGAATGTCCTCGATGGTGGCGCAGTCGGCCATCAGGAGCACACCCTCCTCGTGCAGCGGACGGAAGGTATCCTCGACGGTCTTGCCATCAGGACGCGGGCGATCAGTGGCATCAATTGCCACGATGTCGGCACCCGCAGCAACGCAGGCGCGAGCATGACGCAGCGTCGGCGTGATGTAGACGCCCTCGTGTCCATCCTTCCACAAGCCGATGACGGGGACCTCACAGCGGCCCTTAATGGCGGCGATGTCGGCAAGACCCTGGCAGCGAATAGCGGCGGCGCCGCCAAGCTCGCAGGCGCGAGACATTTGAGCCATGGTCTCGGGCGTACGAAGCGGCTCGCCCATATACGCCTGAACACTCACGACGAGCTTGCCCTTCAGGGACTGGATCAAAGGATCAACGGTCATGTTCGACTCAACCTTTCTCAAAACAGCCTTCTGAGACACCGCACCTTGAAGTTCAAACCGTCGCTCGCGTACCGAAGTACGCTTCGCTCCTCTTTCACGTCAATCTGCGGCACCTCAGAAGGCGCACTTGGTAGTTATGTTTACTTCAACGATGCAAGAAGGTGTTCGGCGGCACCGATGAGCGGAGCATCGCCCTCCAGAGAACCGATGAGGATCGGCGTGTCCTGAAGCGGATCGAGCGCCTGGCTGGCATAGCCCTCGTGCACCGAATCCTTCCACGTCTGTGAACGCCAATCGGGACCTTGGTGAATCACGCCACCCGAAAGCACGATGACCTCAGGGTCCAGGATGTTAGCGAGCGAGCCCAAGCTGGCACCCAGCGCAAAGCCGGCGTCATGGATGACCTCGGTCGCCTTTGCGTCGCCCGCACGGCACAGGTCGTTCACATCGCGACCGACCGAAGGACGGCTGGGGTCGACGCGGCCAAAACGCTCATCGTACATTCGACCAATGGAAGTGCCCGAAGCAACCGACTCCAGATGGCCGGAACGCCCGCAGGCGCAGGGAATGCCGGCGGCAGCCGAGCACTCGATGTGGCCCATATGGCCGGCAGCACCATGGAAGCCCTGCATCACGCGGCCGTTCTCGACATATGCGCCGCCGATGCCCGTACCGATGCCAAGACACAAGACGGAGAACTTGCCCTTGCCGACGCCCCAGTGGGCCTCGCCCAGAGCATGAGCCTGCACGTCGCCTACGACGGCAACGGGAAGACCGAGGTCCTCGCGCAGACGCGGCCCCAACTGAACGCCGGACCAGCCGGGCATGATCTCATTGGCATACGCGATGGCGCCCGTCTTGGGATCGACGACGCCGGCGGCACCGATACCGACGCCAAGGACCTCGACATCGGGATTCGCCTCGAGAGCAGCCTTGATGGACGCCTCGATACGCTGGAAGACGGCCTCGCCGCCCTCCTGGGCCTCTGTGGGAACCTCGGCCTCAAAAACGGGATGGGGCACACTACCGTCAGCCGGGTACTCCATGATGGCAGTCGCGATCTTAGTTCCGCCGATATCGACAGAGCAGACGTACTTGTTCTCCATGTCGCTCTCCTTAGGAGATAAAAAACAACTACAGGAAATGCGCCGTCAGGCTAGCCGTCACAGCGCGGTAAAGGTTTTCCAGGTGCCCGAGATCGCCGAGAAACCGTGCGGCCATTGACCTAATGGGTCATGGCCGCACGGTTGAACGGCGAGGTCGGGTGCCTGGAAAAGCTTTAAAGGAGACCGTTGTCCTGGAGGACCTTCTTAATCGCCTCGACGTTCTCGCCGGTCATGGCCTTCACCGGGCGCGGCATGGTCGGGCTGTCGAAGATACCCATGAGGTTCATAGCGGTCTTGAAGGCGCCGACGCCACCGGCATAGCCCTGGACGCCCGAGGTGACATCCCAGATGTGCGAAATCTCATTGAGGCGATCCTGCTCGGCCTTGACGGTAGCCCAGTCACCAGCCTGAGCGGCCTTCCACTGACGCACGTAGCCCTCGGGCTCAACGTTGGCGAGACCCGGGACGGAACCGTCGGCGCCACCGAGGTAGGCGCCGTCGACAACAACCTCGTGACCGGTGAGGATGCTCATCGGATGGCCGTTCTTCTCGTTCTCCTGAACGAGGTAGCGGAACGAGATGTCATCACCCGAGGAATCCTTGACGCCAGCAAGGACGCCCTCGGCGCCGAGCTTGGCAAGGAGCTTCCAGGGGAGCTTGGTGTGAACGCAGACGGGAATGTCATAGGCGAAGATGGGCAGGTCGAGCTCCTCGTGCAGGATACGGAAGTGCTCCTCGACCTCGGTCATGCCCTGCAGGGCATAGAACGGGCAGGTGGCGACGAGGGCATCGGCGCCCAGCTCCTGGGCGACCTTGCCGTGCTCGATCATGCGCTCGGTCTCGGTATCGATGATGCCGACCAGAACGGGCACACGGTGGTCGACGATACGAACGGCCTCGGCGATAATCTGGCGACGGCGCTCGTCGGTGGAGAAGACGACCTCGCCCGAGGATCCCAAGAAGAACAGGCCATCGACGCCGGCATCGATCATGCGGTTGATGCTGCGCTCAAAGGAGGCAACGTCGAGCTGGTGATCTTCGGTATCGGGAACAACGACGGGAGGGATAACGCCGGTGAATTTCTGAGTTGCCACAAGAATCTCCTTAGTTGTCTGGCGGGCGGCCCTATGCCACCCACTCTTGTTGGCAGTGTCCAGGCCGTCTAGGCCAAAGAACACGAGTAGAACGTTTGGTTAAAAAAGTCGACGACTTCGTTTTCGAACGCATTGATGCGCTCGTGAGCGTATTTTGCATAGATGATATGCCTCCGGTCACACTCAAGACCGTTGCATACGGCAAACTGATCCTTGGGATCGCTCACGGTATCCATAAGCGATGTGCCCATGAGCACCGATCCGCGCACCCGAGACGACAGCGCCTCGAGGCCACCAGGAAGCGGATTGGCAACCGCCGTGCTGGCGAGGCCCCGCTCGTCCAGAGCAGAAACCGCCAGCGCGACTCCGCCGCCAAGGCCCTCGCCCCATGCAAAGATGCGGTCGGGGTCCATGCCATCAAGATTGCGCGCCACCTTCGCCAGCGCGCAACCCCAACGGACGCGCTCGACAAAAGCGGGCGAAGCAATCCCCCGCCGCAGGTCGTCCGCACCAGCAACATCGTCATCCAGCGCGAGAACGGCATACCCCATGGCGGCAAATCTCGTCATGTGATGCCAGCCGCGCACAGGCCGATCGATGTCGTGGAACATCAGACATAGCGGCACAAGCTCGGATGCTCGGGCGCGACCGGCAGGCTCGATCAAACGTGCGTGGACCACATCGCCACCAAGCTCAAAGGAAACCTCGGAGTAGCGGGCATACGGATTGGCGAAATCGATCGCCGTAATACTCGGCCCGCAAACCTCAAGGTCCGAAGCGGCTATCTCTAATTCGGAAACATCCGCAGAAGCATCACCGCGCCAATCCCGGAAATCAGCGAGCCTTGACGAGACCGTTCCGGGAATCCCCACAAGGTCGGAGACAATCAGCTCATTGACATTGCTCTCGCACTTAGACATGAGCCTCCCCTCCCTTGCAGAAAAACGGAATGATCAGATCGTCAAAATCCTGAATCTCCTCGTGGCCAAAGCCTTCAAAGAACTCATGACGCTTTTCACAGGTCAGGTTGTTATAGACCGCAAACTGCGTCGCTGGCGGACAGACGGTATCGGCTGTGCCGGTGCCAAACAGCACGGGGCATTTGACCATAGGGGCAAAGTTCTTGGAATCGAAGTACGCCAGCTTGGCATAGGCTTCGTCAATACGAGTCGAGTCCTCGTCAAACCAGCGAGACCAATAGCGCAGGCCCTCGTAGGCGATGTCATCGGCATCCAAATCCCAGACCAGGCGGAAATCCGACAGGAAGGGATAGAGGATGGCGGCGCGATTGATAAGCTCGCTATTAAGCGCACAGGTCGCAATGCCCAAACCGCCGCCCTGCGACGCGCCGTTCACAAACACACGGGCAAGATCGATGCCCTCGAGCTCGCGAACGATGCGGCACAGGATGCGAATATCTTGGTGCAAGCGGACATAGTAGAGGTTGGCCGGATCGCCGTCGATACCGGCGACGATATGGCCCGCGACCGTTGTGCCCTCAAATCCACCAATGTCCTCGGAGGGACCTCCTTGGCCGGGGCAGTCGAGGGCGATGAGTGCCATGCCCATGCCCGCAAACGACGCCTGCTCAAACCAGCTGCGGCTTGCACCCGGATACCCATGGAACTGAAGTACCAATGGCACGGGCTCGTCCGAGACGGGTTTAAGGTACTTGGCATGCAGGCGAGCGCCACACATGCCGGTATACCAGAGGTCGAAAAGCTGGCAGGTCACGGCATCGGTGACCGATGCCGTCTCGATCGCATAGTCAAGCCCGACGGCGTCGGCCTCGGCCATGCGGTCCTTCCAAAAGAGATCGAAATCTGATGGACGGGGCATGGCGCCCCGATACCCACCAAATTGCTGTTGTAGCTCCTGAGCACTTGGCATGGCTCGTGAACCCAACCTTTCGAAATCGCAACGGAGGTGCGCCCGGCAAGGGAACCGGGCGCACGGGAGGGAAAGCGAGGCTACTCGCCGAGCTTGGGATGCAGCAGCGACGGCGCAGCACCGAGCAGCATCTTGGTGTAGGGGTCCTGAGGGTGCTGGAAGACCTGCTTGGCCTCGCCCTGCTCGACGATCTTGCCGCCATTCATAACGATGATGTCGTCAGAGATATAGCGGACCGTCTGGATGTCATGGCTGATGAACACCATGGCCAGGCCGAGCTCCTTCTTAAGGTCGGTCAGCAGGTTCAGAATCTGCGCGCGGACCGAAACGTCCAGAGCCGAGGTGGGCTCGTCGGCGATGATGGCATCGGGGTTCAACGACAGGGCACGGGCAATTGCGACGCGCTGGCGCTGGCCGCCCGAAAGCTGGCCGGGAAGAACCTCGGCGGCAGAGCTGGGCAGACCGGTGAGCTCCAGGAGCTCCTTGACGCGCTTCTCCTGTTCGGCCTCGGTGCCCAGATTGTGGACGCGCATGGGATCGAGCAGCTGCTCGCGAACGACCATGCGGGGGTTGAGCGCCGTGGCCGGGTTCTGGAACACGACCGAGATGACGCGACCCATGTGGCGACGGTCCTCGGCGGTACGCTTGGTTACGTCCTTGCCCTTAAAGTAGACCTTGCCGCTCGTGGGGGCCTGCAGGCCGCACATGACGTTGGCGGTGGTGGACTTACCGCAACCGGACTCGCCGACGATGCCGATCGTCTGACCGGGCATGAGCCTAATCGTTACACCCTGGACGGCGTGAACCAGGTTGGGGTGCAGAATCGAGCCGGTACGGGTCCTAAAGGTGACGTGGACGTCATCAAGGAAGATGATCGGCTCGACGCCGTTGACTGCGGTCTCGCTCATCTACATCACCTCCGCGTGAGGGGTCAAACCATTTGCCTTGAGCACCTCGTCGGGGAGCTCGGAATAGAAGTGCTCGGTGCCGGGCACGCGCTTGAAGACCGGACGGGTGTCCAGGCCAATGCGCGGATGGCTCGAGCGGGGCGCGAAGCGATCGCCCTTGGGGAAATCGCGCGGGCTCGGAACGGCGCCGGGCACCTGGTGCAGGCGGCCCGAACCGCTCTCGATGGACAGAACGGAGCCCAGAAGACCGCGGGTGTACTCGTGGATCGGGTTAGCGAGCAGCTCCTTGGTGGGCGCCTGCTCGATAACCTGACCGGCGTACATAACCGTGATGTTATGGGCGACCTCGGCGACCAGCGCCAAGTCATGCGAGACGAAGATCATGGCAAAGCCGAGCTTGGCCTGAAGGTCGTTGAGCAGCTTGATGACCTGCTTCTGGACGGTAACGTCCAGAGCGGTCGTGGGCTCGTCGCAGATGACCAGCTTGGGGTCGCGGGTAAGGGCCATAGCGATCAGGACACGCTGACGCTGGCCACCGGAAAGCTCATGCGGGTAGCTCTCGAGCGTACGCTTGGGGTCGAGGCCCACGAGCTCCAGGAGTTCCTCGGCGCTGCGGGTGCCGCCGCGCTTGGTGAGCTGCTTCATCTGGGCAGAGATGAGCATGGAGGGGTTGAGCGAGGACAGGGCGTCCTGATAGACCATAGCGATATCGGTACCGCGCAGGCCGAACCACTCCTTCTTGCTCATCTTGAGCAGGTCGCGGCCCTCCCAGAGGACCTGGCCGGAAAGGTGCTCGTCATCGTCGGTCAGGCCCATGATGGCCAGCGTGGTGATGGACTTACCGCAACCGGACTCGCCCACCAGGCCCATGGTCTGACCAGGACGGACGTCAAAGTTGACATGGTCGACGACGTTGATATCGCCGTGATGCTCAAACTGAATGCAGAAGTCACGGACCGAGAGAATCGGTTCGACAGACTCGTCGGGCACATGGCGATCGTCACGCTTGAGCTCGACATCGCGCAGGGCGCCAAGGCGAGCGGAGAGGGACTGGGCCTGCTCCTTGTAGGCGCGAACGGGGTCGGAGACCAGCAGGTCGGCCTCGCGACGCTTGGAGGAATCGGTCGGATCCAGGGCGGCGGAGGGAGCAGCGGCCATGGCGTCGGTAATGCCCTCGGAGAGGATGTTGAGCGCCAGGCAGGTGATCATGATGGCCAGGCCCGGGAACAGCGCCTGCCACCAACGGCCGGCGAGCACGCCGCCGCGGGCGTCGGCGAGGATGTTGCCCCAGGTAGCGGTGGGCTCCTGGATACCAGCGCCGATGAAGGTCAGCGAGGCCTCGAAGATGATGGCGTCGGCGACCAGGGTAACGGTGAAGACCATGATCGGGGCGATGCAGTTACGCAGAACATGCTTGATCAAAATCCACGGAGCCTTGGCGCCGGAAACGATGACCGCGCGGACATAGTCCTCGCCGTACTCGGACACGATGTTGGCGCGCACGATACGGGCAATCTGCGGAGTGTACATAAAGCCGATGGCGAAGATGATCGACGGCACGGAGTTGCCCAGGATGGAGACGAAGACGGCCGCGAGGGCGATGCCCGGGATGGACATGATGATGTCCAGGATACGCATGATCGTCTCTGAAACGGCCTTGCGCGAAACCGCCGCAAGGGCGCCCACGACCGAGCCGCAGACCAGAGCCATGGCAGTGGCGCCAAAGCCGATAATCAGCGAGTAACGACCACCGTAGAGC
>CABRID010000069.1 GCA_902470895.1 uncultured Collinsella sp. | reverse complement strand
CGTGGGCTCGGAGATGTGTATAAGAGACAGGTGTTGTTGAGCGTCTTGGCATGCGAGATCATCTCATTGAGATCGCCGCCCGCAACACGAAGCTGCTCGGGCAGGCGGCTCAGGACTTCCATGATCTGACCAAAAAGAATCGGCGACAAGATGCAAACGACGCCGACGAGCACGGCAACGACAACAATAAGCGCGATAAGCGAACCGATGCCGCGATTCACGCCATGGTGCTCGAGCCAGTTGGTGATCGGGGACATCACAAAAGCAATGATGGAGCCGACGGCAAGAAACTCGATAACCGGTGCCAGGATGCCCATAAGGTTAAAGATGACAGCGGCGATGACAATGCAGCCGACAACAGCCCAAATGCGCAGCGCCAGAATGCGGGTGTCGCGCAGCACGCGATCGGTTTGTTGGGGGTGTTCACTCATGAACGAATCATCACTCCGTCGGGGTCGATCTTGTCCTGAATCTTCTTAAGCGTGCGGCGCAGCAGGCGCGAAACCTGGACCTGCGATATACCCAGCTTCTTGGCGATCTCGATCTGGGTCATGCCCTTTACAAAGCGCAGCTCGATCACCTCGCGCTCGCGCGGCGAGAAATCACGGATGGCCTCCTCAATCACCAAGCGGTCATCGGTAAAGTCGAGCTCGTTGTCGTCGTCGGCGTAACGGTCGAGAATCGAGGGGGCATCGTCGGAATCGGACGCACCAGGAGCCTCGATGGGCACCGAGGTATAGGCCGAAGACGATTCCATAGCCTCGAGGACCTCATCGACGGTCACATCTAGATACTCAGCGATCTCCTCAACCTTGGGCGAACGCTGCAGCTCGTTGGTAAGTTTGTCAGTAGCCTGGTTGACCTTGGCCGAGAGCTCCTGCAGACGGCGCGGAACGCGCACGCTCCAGCCCTTATCGCGGAAGTGACGCTTGATCTCGCCCAAGATGGTAGGCGTGGCAAACGTGGTGAACTCGAGTCCGCGCTCAGGGTCAAAGCGGTCGATAGCCTTGAGCAGGCCCAAATAGCCAACCTGCATAAGGTCATCGAGCGGCTCGCCGCGGTTCTTAAATTTGTTGGCAAGAAACCTTACCAGGTTCATGTGGGACATGACGAGCTGCTCGCGTGCGTCCGGGTCACCGGTCTCCTTGTAGCGACGAAACAGCTCGCGGGTTTTCTCCTTGTCCCAAGCGGTCTTACCGCTCCGGGAACGTTCGGTCATATTAGATATCCGCCTTGAGGTCGAGGGAAAGCGTCAGGGGCGCCGCAGTCTTTTCGTAGGAGTCGCACACGCTCGCGAGGATGAGCTCGGCATACACCGCAGCTTGGTCGTCTTCATCGACCGTAGCCTGATCGCCAAAGGTAATAGTCATGCCAACGTGGGTCTCATCGACATCGAATTTGATGGTGATGTCGTCGCAGTCGACCGCGGTGCACCCAAAGATGAAAGCCTCCTCGGCAGCCATGCGGATGTCCTCAATGCGATCGACAGACATAGAGCACAGGGCACCAACGTTGGCTGCCGTCATGCGCACAAGGCGAGCGAGACGCGGGTCGCCGGCAACGGTCAGCGTGATAGGACAGGTTGCTTCGCTACTCATCGCAGGACTCCTCAGAGGTCTCGGCGGGCGTGTAAGTGTAATACTGAGCCGGCTTGGCTACAGACTTCTGGCCATCATCGTCGCCCGCGGCGGCCTCGTCCTCGCCAATTAGGACGCGCTCGGTAGGTTGCTCAGCCTCCGCAGCGGCAGCGGCGAGCTTGCGCTCGGCGTCAGCTGCAGGAGCCTTCACCTTATTGAAGAGCCTCTGCACAGCACCGGCGGCAGAATCAGTCACACTCGACACAGCATTGCTGGCCTCAGCCATGCTACCGGTGACCTCAGAAATGTCGCGAACCACGGCTTCGACCTCTACGAGATTGGAGGTAAGGGCATCAACTGCCGTCTTACTCGACTTAAGCAGCGGCTCCATCTGGGCAAGTGCCGGCGTAAGCTCGTCGACAGCGCCGTCGAGTTTTGCCGCCACCGGCTGCGCCTCGGCGATGGTGTTATTGAGGTCGTTCACGGTCTTATCGAGCGAGTCGACAACGTTGCGGGTCTTGCGCAGGGTAAGCGCGAGCTCAACAATAGCCCACACGCCGGCAATGGCAAGCACCAGCAGGGCGATTTGAATGGGACTCATACAAGCCTCCCGAAGGAATCGAAATACAGACGCCTTTCATGGTACCCCAAAGAAGGGGGAAGATACCCAAAGGGAATGTGCGAGGTGCCAAGGACCTACTTGGGCGCGTTGCCGCTACGGTCGCGTTCGCTTTGCTCTACGCGCCACTCTTCCCAGCCGCGGCCCGCAGGCTGCCAGAACGCGCCACGCTCCAGCCCCTCGGGCAAATAGCGCTGGTCGACCCAACCTTCGGGATAATCGTGTGGGTACTTGTATACACCGTACTCGTCGCTGCCGGGACGGTGACGATCGCGAAGATAACTGGGCACCTCGCGCAATCCGCTACTATGGATATCGGCCAGCGCCGCATCGATCGAAGCCTCGCACGCGTTGGATTTAGGCGCCAAGCACACATAGAGTGCAGCCTGAGCCAGGTTAATTCGGCACTCGGGATAGCCAATGACCTCGGCAGACTTAAACGCGGCTTGCGCCACCAAAAGTGCCTGCGGATCGGCATTGCCAACATCCTCAGAAGCCTGAATCATAATGCGGCGAGCGATAAACTTAGGATCCTCCCCCGCGTCGATCATGCGCGCGAGCCAATAGATCGTGGCATCGGGGTCGCTGCCGCGCATGGACTTGATGAACGCACTGATAATGTCATAGTGCATGTCACCGTTTTTGTCATACGAAAAACCGCGGCGTGGGTTGGCAATCTTCACGTCATCGACGGTGATGGGATAACGCTCCCCTGCCGCCGGCGCCGGCGTCCCCTCGGTATCGGGACGCGTGACGGCAATCTCGCTCGCCAGCTCGAGCGTCGTGAGCGCCGAGCGAGCATCACCCGCGGCCAGCGTGCAAATGGTCTTGACCGTATCATCATCGGCAGAGAACTTTCCGTTCAAGCCCTGCGGCGCCTCGAGCGCACGCTCGATCAGCATGGCGATATCCTCGTCCTTGAGGTGCTCAAGCTCCACCACGCGACCGCGCGAGAGCAACGCCGAGTTGACCTCGAAGTACGGGTTCTCGGTCGTGGCGCCGATCATAATGACGGTACGGTTCTCAACCGCATGCAGCAGGGCATCCTGCTGCGACTTAGAGAAGCGGTGAATCTCATCGATGAATAGAATGGTGCGACGGTCGTAGGTATTCAGGCGCGTCTTGGCCTCATCAATCACGCGGCGCAAGTCCTTCACGGTGCCCGTCACGGCGCTGACCTCGACAAACTCGCTCTTGGTATGGTTGGCGATAATGTGGGCCAGCGTCGTCTTGCCCGTACCGGCCGGCCCGTACAAAATCACGCTCGACAGCACGTCATGCTCAATCGCGGCACGCAGCCATGAGCCCTTACCGACGGCCTTTTGCTGGCCCACATACTCATCAAGCGTGTTGGGGCGCATGCGCACCGCAAGCGGCGCATTCTGAAAGGAACGCTCGCGCGTCGAAGCAGAAAAAAGGTCGTCCATAGCCATCCCGTGCATCAATCAAAATCGTTGTTGACCAACAGTATACCGAAATGATACGAACTACCGTTCGTTAATATAGGTACGATGCGGAAACTTTAGACCCGGGAACAGCTTGCTCGTCAGCTCGCAGAAATAACCGTCCGTCATACTCGCGATATAATCCACCACGGCTTGATCCTTGTCGTCCTGCCAAGCGTAGGTGCGATCGTAATAGGAAAGCTGCTGCTCAATGCGCGAAATATGGTGCTTAAAGATATACGAAGACTCGTCGCCTTCGTTTATATCCTGCAGGCAACGGTCGTAGAGTTTTTCGAATGCCTCGCACAGCTCCGCCTCGGAATCGCCTTCGATACCGCCCTTGCTATAGATCTTCTCGTAGTTCTCGTGCTTGGCTCGGCGAATTTCCTCAAACAGGTCCTCGCTCATCTCGATGCGCGGCTTACCATAACTGTGCTCAACGATATCGATGGAGGCATGCGTGAGGATCCAACTGTTGTAGGCACCGCCCCGGCCATCATCAAAAGCGTCGGGCGAAAGCAGGCCCGCCGCAATGGCGTCTTGGCGATCGCGCCCAACGTAGGCAAGGATATCAGAGATGCGGACCACGCAGCCTTCGAGCGTCATGGGACGCAGATGCTCAATTGCGCTATAGCCCGTGGCAATGCAATCCTCAACCGTCTGGTCAAACTGGTCAAAGGAGCCCATGTCCGAGAGCTCAAACACACGCTGCTCGTACTCGCCGTTATGGCATAGCACGCCGTCGAGCGTCTGGAGCGACACGTTGCGGCCATACAACGCGTCGAGCACGCGGACCGACTGCACGTTATGGAAAAAATAACGCCCCGTACGCTCATGAAAGATATCGTTGAGGAAGCGCTCGCCGGCATGGCCGAAAGGCGTGTGTCCCAAGTCGTGACCCAGGCCAATCGCCTCGATCAGATCGCAATTGAGCCCCAGGGCGCGACCGATATCGCGCGCAATGCGGGAGACAAGCTGTACGTGCAAACCGCGGCGTGAAAGATCATCATTGCTACGGAAGCTAAAGACCTGCGTTTTGCCTGCATAACGGGTGTACGCCGGAAGATGAAGTATCTTTTCGGTATCGCGCATAAACGCCGGACGCATAAGCGTGCCTTTGTCGGCGGCGCGATCAATACGACGAATGACCTGATCGTCGTTGCAACGATACGGGTTGACATGCCCCGAAGCACGATCGGCGGAAATGCGCTCGACAAGTTCGGGCGACAACGCCGAGGGAATACGGTCCATGCGCGCCTTAATGACGGCCGTTTCTTGATTAATTGCCATGGCATGCTCCTTAAGAAGGATGCGCAATCGGTTACAAAGTGCAGCCCACGACCTCGATTATGGCAAAAATCGGCACCAAAAACGGGAGCAATGGCAGGGAGCGTGATTTTGTGAAGAGGCAAGCGACGGCAAGGGTCAGGAGCGCAACCGCAAACGCGACAACGCCGCCCAGGGGATCGAAGGTACAAAGGGCAAAGAGTGCCTTGACGTCCCCCATGCCAATGCCAGGAGCGTGGCGAACTCTACGCCAGAGCGACTCGGTAAGCACAAGGCCAAGGTAGACGATGACCGCAAGACCGGCGTGGTCAAGCGCTGTGTTCAAATCGAGGTCGAGCCAAACGCCCGCCAACGCCGCCACGGCACATGCGCCGGCAAGCCCATTGGGAAACCGTCGCTCTCGGGCATCAATTGCCACGCCGGCAAAGATGCAAATCCAAAACGGGATATAGACCATCGGACTCCTCCTCGAGCTGCATCGCAAAAGCAAAAACCACCACAAAGGTGCCTGTCCCCTTTGCGGTGGTTTTGGTGGTGGTTATTTGGCGCCTTGCATGACCTCGTCAAGGGTAACGTTGACGGCGTGCTGCGTCGGCACCCAGTCGACCTTCAGGAACAGCGCGGCCACCGTGATGGGGATATAGCTGAACATAAAGATCGGGAAGGTAAACAGGTTAGTCACCAGACGCCACTTTTGCGCGCAGTGAATGTGCTTGTACTCAAAGATAGTCGTGAGCAGCGCCAGGATAAAGAAGGTCTGATACATCATGGCGAAGGTCATAATGAGCGAAGCGGCGCACGCCTGCATCTCGACTTCGGTAGCCAAGAAACCATGCGAAAGGCCACCCACAATCAAGAACGTCGCATTAGCGAGCATCGAGATCAGCGATAGCAGCATACCCGGGGCGATCGTCATAAACATGTCGTAGGCGGCAAAGCGATGATAGCGGAACGTCGACTTGACCAGATGCTTACCGTAGGTAAAGAACACCTGGTAAAAGCCCTTGGTCCAGCGCATACGCTGCTTCCAGGATGCCTTGAACGTCACGGGTTGCTCGTCAAAGAACTCCGCCGGCGCATAGCCAATGCGAATACCGTGAATAGCGCAGAACGTAGTGAACTGAATGTCCTCGGTCAGCGTGTGGAACTGCCAACCGTGCATGCCCTCGATAACGCTTGACGAGATAAGGTAACCCGAACCCGAAACAGCGCAGGACGTCTTGCAGATATTACGCGCGTTGTTGAGGAAGCGCGCCTCGCGTAGATACCACGTGGCATTAGCAGCCGAGATCCACGAGCTGCCGAAGTTCTTGGAATTGCGATAGCTCGTGACCACATGGAAGCCCTGGTCAAAGGCATCATTCATCTTGGAAACGTAATCGCGGGAGATAACGTTATCGGCATCGAAGATAAAGTAGCCCTCAAACGTGTCGGGATACTCGTTGAGAATGCGGTCGAAGCCAAAGTCCATGACCCAGCTCTTGCCCTTGCGGGCCAGGTCATTGCGCTCGTAAACAATGGCACCGGCCTCGCGCGCGAGCTGCGCCGTGTTGTCGGTGCAGGCATCGGCGACCACGAAAACCTCGATGAGCTCGGACGGATAATCCTGGTCCTTGATGGAGCGAACGAGGTTGGCGATCACGGCCTCCTCATTATGCGCCGCGATAAAAAAGGCATAGCGATGGAGTTTTTTGGCCTTGGGAGGCGCGACCTCGCCACGAAGAGCGCCAATGACAAAGAAGACCACCTGGTACAGAAAGCAGACCGTGAGCAGCGTGACGACAATCTGGTTGAAGATCACGATGAATGTGTTGGTTTGTAAAAAGGCGAGCATGCAGGCTCCCAGCAACGCGTAACGTAAACAATCGTATATCTTACCGCAGGCTTACCGAGTTCAAGAAACCACCTAATACTGGCTAGGCTTCGAGAAGACCGAGCTGCGGAACGATTTCATCTCCAACGGCCGTGCGACCGAGCGAGCGCGGAGCCAGATCGTCGAGAACAGCAGCGAGATCCCACGGCAACTCGTCGCGACACTCAATGCGCTCCCCCGTCACGGGATGGTCGAACGCCACGCGCCAGGAATGAAGGAACTGCCTGGTCAGGCCCTGGTCGGCGCGCGCATCGCACTTGCCGTAGAGTGGATCGCCCACGCAGGCGTGGTTGATATGACGCATATGCACGCGAATCTGGTGCGTGCGACCGGTAAACAGATGGCACTCAACGAGCGTATAACCATCGTCAAAGCGCGTGGAATCAAAGCGCTCGAGGACTTTAAAGGTCGTAATGGCCTGACGGGCAAAGGGGTCGTCCGAAACCGCCATCTTGACGCGGTCGCGCGTAGAACGGGCGATACCGGTATTGATGGTGCCCTCGTCCATGGCGATGTGCCCGTGGACAAGCGTGATATAGCGGCGGTCGAGCGTACGCGTGCGAATGAGATTTTGAAGCGCGCGCTGGGTGTCGTCGTCTTTTGCCGCGAGCATAAGGCCCGAGGTATCGCGATCCAGGCGATGCACGATGCCGGGGCGGTCCTCACCCTGCACGGTACCAAGATGATCGATACCGCAGTGGTAGACCAAGGCGTTCGCAAGCGTGCCGCTCTCGTGGCCGTGGGCGGGATGGCACACCAGCCCGCGCTGCTTGGAGAGCACAATGAGATAGTCGTCCTCATAGCGAATGTCGAGCGGGATGGCCTCGGGAATCACATCGGTGGGATCGTGCGGCTCGGGCAGATCGACCGAAATACGATCGCCGGCACGCACGGCGTATTTTTTGGATAGGCAGGTCTCGCCATTGACGGCAACGGCTCCGCCCTCGATTAAGTGCGCGCAGGCAGAGCGCGTGGGGCAGCCATCGTTGGCACCTAGATAGGCGTCAAGACGCTGACCAGCGGAATCGTCGGCAACAAGAATATGGATGTCGGCCATTAACGCTCATTCCTTTCGCGAATCTTGCGGGCACGCTCCCCACGCTGCTTAGCCTTGCGCTTGGCGCGGGCCTCGTCACGGGCGTTGAGCTCGGCGGTCGCATCGACTTCGCGGGCCGCGGGGCTCAAGAACATGTAGCCAAAGAGGGCAAGCACGACGCCCACGGTAATGCCGATGTCCGCCACGTTAAAGACGGGGAAATCGATGAAGGTGGTGGCAATAAAATCGGTCACAAAGCCCAGAGCCAAACGATCGATAGCGTTGCCGATGGCACCGCCCGCAACCATCGCCATGCCCACAACCTCCAGGTGGGCAAGCTGGGGCGCGCGAACGAGGTACACGACAATGGCGACAATGACCGCCAACGCCAGCACGGCAAACGCGATGCCATGTCCCTCACCCATGCTAAAGGCAGCACCGATATTGCGGACAAACATAAAGTCGATGACACCGGGGATGACGGTCACATGCAATGCGTCGCCCACGGCACGAACCGCAAGCTTGGTCAGCTGGTCAACAAGCAGCACAACGAGCGCCACCCCACCAGCAACACCCAACCGCCAACGCAAAGGCGGCGTCATATCCCCAGTACGACCCAAATCAATCCCCTACCCTCAAGAACATCGAATTCCGTTTAATGCAAGTAATCATCTTATAGTGACAAACGCCAAACGCGCAGCATATTCACCAACGCTAGCGAAATAACCAGCTAAAAACGAAAGCGGCATTCCGAAAAACAGAATGCCGCTTGGACGTGACAAAAGTTGACGTTGGGGACGTTCTTGTTTGACAGTCGTTTAAGAACGTCCCCAACGGCTAGTTCAGCGCCTCCGCGCAGCGCTTGCAAATATGCGCGTGGCCGTTGTACTCGCCGACGGTGGTGCGATAGTTCCAGCAACGGTCGCAGCACTCGCCCTCGGCTGCCTCGATGGCAACGGAGAGCTCCTCGCCCTGGGTCAGCTCAACATCGGAGACGATGTAGAACTCGGCCAGGTCGACCGCCTTGACGCCGGTCAGCAGCGCGTACATCTCGGCGGGAACGACCGCCTTGACGCGGACCTGCTGGCTCTTAGTGAAGGTGCCGGCGGAACGGGCATCCTCAAGGGCCTTGGTCACGGCGCTACGGAGCTCGAGTGAAGCCTCGAGCACGCCCTCAAACTCGTTGGCCTCATCGACCGTGATGGGCGACTTGTACCAATCGAGCAGCGCGGCGTACTTCTGGTGGTCGACGCAGCCGGCGGGCGCATAGGCCATGGCCTCGTCGACGGTGTAGGACAGGATCGGCTGCAGATCGCGCATGAGCATCGAGAAGAGCTCGGCCAGCACGGTCTGGGCACTGCGGCGCTCAAGCGAACCGGGCTTATCGCAGTACAGACGATCCTTCAGGGCGTCGAGGTACACGTTGGAAAGCTCGGTAACCACGAAGTCGTAGAGCGCACGGTAGGCGCGCGGGAACTCGTAGCTGGCGTAGGCATCGTCGACCTCGGCCTGGACCTGGGTCAGGCGGGCAACCATGAGCTTGTCGAGCGGCAGCAGGTCGACAAAGGCGACGCCGTCGGTCTCGGGCTCAAACTGGCCCTCGAGCTCGGAGAGCAGGAAGCGCAGCGTGTTGCGGAAGCGACGGTAGGCATCGGACGTACGAGCAAGGATCTCGTGGTCGATGGAGACGTCGGAGCTGGTGTCGACAGAGGCAACCCACAGACGGATGATGTCGGCGCCCATCTCGTCGCAGACCTTATTGGGGTCGATGACGTTGCCGAGCGACTTGGACATCTTACGGCCCTGGCCGTCGAGGGTGAAGCCCTGCGAGACGACCGCCTTGTACGGAGCGTAGCCGTTGGCGCCCACCGAGGTGAGCAGCGAGCTCTGGAACCAACCGCGGTGCTGGTCGGAGCCCTCGAGGTACACATCCGCCGGGTACTCCAGCTCGGGGCGGTACTCGCAGACGGCCTTCCAAGACACGCCGGAGTCCCACCACACGTCGAGAATGTCCTTATCAGCCTTGAGGTGATGGCCGCCACACTTGGGGCAAACGCAAGCCTCGCCCAGGTAGCTCTCGGGAGCGTCGGTGAACCAGGCGTCGGAGCCCTTCTCGTGGAAGAGCTTGATGACGGCGTCGAGCGTGGCGTCGTTCATGACCTTCTCGCCGCAGTCGGCGCAAGTGTAGCTGGGGATAGGCACGCCCCAGTTGCGCTGACGGCTGATGCACCAGTCGGGACGCTGCTCGACCATGGCGCCGATGCGGTTGGCGGCGTGAGCCGGATACCACTTGACGTTCTCGCGGACCTCTTTGCCAGCCTGCTCGCGCAGACCGGTCTTGTCCATCGAGACGAACCACTGGTCGGTAGCACGGAAGAGCACCGGGTGCTTGCAGCGCCAGCAGTGCGGATAGCTGTGCGTGATCTTCTTCTCGAGGACCAGGGTGCCGCGCTCGCGCAGGAACTCGATGATGTGCGGGTTGGCCTCGTCGGTATCCATGCCGCTGAAGGGGCCGCCGGTGCCAAACTCCTCGCCGGTGTAGAACTTGCCGTCGTCATCGACCGGCATGCAAATGTCGGTGATGCCCTCCTTGAGGCAGGCGAAGTAGTCGTCGACGCCGTGACCGGGCGAGTTGTGGACGATACCGGTACCGTCATCGACACCGACGTAATCGGCCAACAGCGCAACGCCCTCGACACCGTCAAAGATCGGCTGCTTATAGTGAATGTGATGGAAGGTCTCGGCGGGAACCACATAGGGCTTGCCGTCGACCACAACCGGGGTGTACTCCCAGCCAAACTCCTCGCAGCACTTGGGAGCTAGGTCCTCGAGCATGACCTCGGCGCGGCCGTCGTGCTCAACGGCGACGTAGGCGGCACCGGGCTTGAGAGAAACTGCCTGGTCGGAGGGGATGGTCCACGGCGTGGTCGTCCAGATGATAAAGTCAACCGGGCCGTCGAAGTTCTCGAGGCCGGCGGGCTTGGAGGTCATCTCAAAGCGCACGAAGATGGACGGGCTCGTCTCGTCGGAGTACTCAATCTCGGCCTCAGCAAGTGCGGTATGGCAGTGCTTGCACCAGTGAACGGGCTTGTGACCGCGATAGATCATGCCCTTGTCGAACATGGCCTTGAAAACCTCGATGTCGGCGGCGTCATGCTGGTGATAGAGCGTCAGATAGGGGTTGTCCCAATCGCCGAGCACGCCCAGGCCTGTCTCTTATACACATCTCCGAGCCCACGAGACCGAGGCTGATCT
>CABRID010000068.1 GCA_902470895.1 uncultured Collinsella sp. | reverse complement strand
CCTCACCACCATGAGCGACCCGCAGGAGCGCCCTTGCGTGGCCGACCTGGTCCCCCGCGACCGCTTTCCGGGACTTTTCCCGGTGGGCCGCCTGGACCGCGACACCACGGGTCTCTTGCTCTTTACCACCGATGGCGACCTTTCGCAGGACCTGCTGCACCCGAGCAAGCACGTCTACAAGACCTACCAGGCACTCGTGGACGGGCAGCTGACCGACCGCGATCTAGAACCGCTCCGCCGTGGCATCGAGCTCGATGACGGCCTATGCCAGCCGGCGATCTGCCGCGTCATCACCGCACGCGAGGCCGAGGCTGTAGCTCCCCAGGGCGTCAAGCCCGGCACCACCGCCGTCGAGGTCATCATCCGCGAGGGTCGCAAGAATCAGGTTAAGCGCATGTTGAGCAAGATTCACCATCCGGTAATCCGTCTGCATCGCTGCAACTTTGCCGGCCTTGAACTCGAGGGCGTGGCCAAGGGCTCGTGGCGCGAGCTCACCGACCGCGAGGTGCAGATCCTCAAGTCCGGCGGCATCCCGCCTAAGCAGGCGAGCGCCAAGCGCAACGGCGACAAGCCCCAAGACACGCCCGCCAGCCGCACGCGTCACCACGGCAGCCACGGCTCCGCACCCAAGCGCAACACCTACCGCGAGCGCTACACGGGCTAGGCAACCCGCCACGCCCCAACGCCCGCGAACCATACCAGCACGTCAACCATCGAAAGGAAGCATTGCATGATCGTCGCCATCGACGGCCCCGCCGGTTCCGGCAAGTCCACCATCGCCAAGGAGATCGCCCGCCAGCTGGGCTTTAACAAGATCGACACGGGCGCCATGTACCGCGCCGTCACCTTCGCCGCGCTCGACCGCGGCATCGATCTGGATAACGAGGCGGCCATCGACGCTCTCGCCGAGCAGATTGAGATCCGCTTTACCAACGGCACCGGCGAGGACACGCGCCTGACCATCGACGGCCAAGACGCTTCGGCCGCCATCCGCACCCCGCAGGTCGACGCCAACGTGTCCAAGGTCTCGGCCTATCCGGGCGTGCGCGCCGCCATGCTCATCCACCAGCGCCGCGCCGCCGAGGACCGCGATATCGTGGCCGAGGGTCGCGACATCGGCACCGTCGTGTTCCCTAACGCGCAGGTCAAGGTCTTCCTGACCGCCGACCCGCGTGAGCGCGCCCGCCGCCGCGTGCTGCAGCGTCACCAAAACGACGCCCAGCCGCTCACGTCCGAGCAGCTCGAGGCCGAGGTCGACGAGACCCTCGACGCCCTTAAGCAGCGCGACAAGCTCGACAGCAGCCGCGAGGTCGCCCCACTCGTGCCCGCCGAGGACGCCGTGCACGTTGACTCCACCGCCCACACCATCGATGAGGTCGTCTCGATAATCGAGGACCTCATCAACCAAAGGAGGTAGCCCATGCGCCTGTTTAAGCAGACGCCCGAGGACTATTACAACGCCCCGTATGCCGAGTTTCCCGCGCTCATCCGCGGCACCGTCGTCGTAGTCATGGCCATCCTTTGGGCCTTCTCCAAGCTCATGTGGCGCTGGAAGGTCGAGGACGCCGATCTTCTGTTTGAGCGCCAGGAAGGCCGCGGCAGCGTGGTCATCTGCAACCACACCTCGATGGCCGAGCTCTTGGCCGTGGAGACGACGCTGTTCTTTGGGGGCCGCCGCATTCGTCCCATCTTTAAGTCCGAGTTCGCCAAGAGCAAGATTGTGCGCTGGGCCTTCAGCCGCGTTGGCGGCATCCCCGTGGAGCGTGGTACTGCCGATATGAAGTGCCTGCGCGCCGCCCAGCATGCGCTGCAGCGCGGCGAGGACGTCCTGATTTTCCCCGAGGGCACGCGCATCCGCTCGCGCGATATCAAGCCCGAGGTCCACGGCGGCTTTGCGCTCATCGCCCAGATGGGCAAGGCGCCCGTCAACCCGCTCGCCATCTGCGGCTGGTCCGATATTACGCCTGCGGGCAAAAAGCTCATGCGCCCCAAGAAGTGCTGGATCCGCGCCGGCAAGGCCGTCTCGCTTTCCGACGCACCGGCCGGGCTTAAACGCACGGAGCGCCTGGAATGGTTTGAGTCCGAGGCCATGAACCGCGTCTACGCTATGCGAGACGAGCTGTGCGCCGAGCATCCGGGCAGGTTCTAGCCATGAGCGAGAATGTGACGAACACCGCCGCGACTGCGTCCGACCAGGCAACCGCGCCTACCATCGAGATCGCCGCCCACGCCGGTACTTGCTACGGCGTACAGCGTGCGCTCGATATGGCGCTAGCCGCCGCGCCGCAGGCAGGGGAGTGCACTCAGGTTCATACCTTGGGTCCGCTCATCCATAACCCCATCGTGGTGCGCGAGCTTGCTGAGGCAGGCGTTGGCCTGGCCGAGAACCTGGACGACGCCGCATCGGGCACCGTAATCATTCGCGCGCACGGAGTGGTGCCGCAGGTGATCGATGCCGCTCGCGAGCGTGGCCTTAACGTCGTCGACGCCACCTGCCCTTACGTGAAGAAGGTCCATATGGCAGCCGAGCGCCTGGTGCGCGAGGGCTACCGCGTGGTGGTCGTAGGCGAGCCAGGTCACCCTGAGGTGGAGGGCATCCTGGGCCACGCCGGCACTGATGCGCTGGTCGTGAGCTGTGCCGCCGACGCCAACGCCTTGTCGTTCAAGGGCAAGGTAGGCCTCGTCGTGCAGACCACCCAGACCGCGCAGAACCTCGCCGAGGTCGTGACAGCTATCACCCCGCGCGTGCAGGAGCTGCGTGTGATCAACACCATCTGCGCCGCCACGAGTGAGCGTCAACAGGCAGCAGCCACACTTGCCAACCGCTGCGACTGCATGGTCGTCGTGGGCGGCAAGAACTCGGGCAACACCCGCCGCCTGGCGCAGATTTGCGCAGACGCCTGCGAGCGCACGCATCACATCGAGGAAGCTTCAGAGCTTGAGACCGCTTGGTTTACCGACGCTCACCACATCGGCATCACCGCCGGAGCCTCCACCCCGCAAGAACACATCGAGCGCGCCGTCGAGCGCATCAAGGAGCTTTGCCGCTAATCATGGACCAGACCGTACCCGCATACGCCGCCGAGGTGGCCGATTACGGGCGCAGCCGCGACCCCGAGCCGGGTGAGGGCGCGCTCGTAAAGAACGTGCGTCCCGAATCGCCCGCGTGGGATGTGGGTATCGAGCCGGGCATGCGCGTGCTCACGGTCAACGGTGAGGCGCTCACCGACATGATCGTGTGGCTCTGGGAGGCCGACGACGACACCGTCGACCTCGAGGTTTTCGACCCGCGCGACGGCACCGTCACCCCCGTCGAGCTCGACCGCTTCCCGGGCGAGGACTGGGGTTTGGAGTTCGATGGCCCCATCTTCGACGGCATGCGTACCTGCGTAAACGCCTGCGTGTTCTGCTTTATGACCATGTTGCCCAAGGGCGGCCGCTCCACGCTCTATATTCGCGACGACGACTACCGCCTGAGCTTTTTGCAGGGCAACTTCGTCACGCTCACGAACCTCACCGACGAGGACGTGCAAAACGTCATCCAACGCAACATGAGCCCTATGAACGTGTCGGTCCATGCCGTGAGCCCCGACGTCCGCCGTCGTATGATGGGCCGCAACGCCCAGCGCGGCATGGACGTACTCGAGGCCATCATGGCCGCCGGCATCGAGATTCACGCGCAGATCGTGTTGTGCCCCGGCATGAACGACGGCGAGGAGCTGGAAAAGACCCTGCGCTTTTGCGAGGAGCACGAGCAAATCACAAGCCTGGGCATTGTGCCGCTCGGTTTTACCAAGCATCAGAACCGCTTTAGCTGGTCATACAGCGACAAGCCCGAACTGGCGCGCGAGACCATTGCCATGATCCGTCCCTACCAGGACCGCGCCTTCGAGCGTTTTGGCCGCCACACCTTCCAGATGAGCGACGAGTTCTACCTGGACGCCGGCATCGATCCGCCCGAGGCGGACTTTTACGACGGCTATCCGCAGTACTACGACGGTATCGGCATGATCCGCTCATACCTAGACGAGACGGACGATGTGCTTGCCGCCGATGCCGAGCGACTGGCCCGCGTCCGCGAGGCCATCGCCGCTCGCAGCCAGCACCTGCTGTGCCTCTCGGGCGCCAGCGCACGCGACACCGTGGCACGTTTCGTGGAATCGCCGCAGGGGCTCGCCGGCACCGTCACGGCCATCAAGAATCGCTACTTTGGCGGCAACGTGGACGTGACCGGCCTCATCGTCGCCTGCGACATTCTGGAACAGCTGCCGCAGGACCTCTCGGGGGTTATGCTCTTTGTGCCTAAGCTCATGTTCAACGCTGACGGCATGACGCTTGACGAGTATCATCGTGACGATTTACTCGCAAGCCTTACCAGTCGCGGCGCCGAGGTTCATGTGGTGTCGACCATGCCGCATGAGCTGCTCGATACCCTGGAGCACTTCCTTGGCATTGTGCCTGCCGACTCTAACACTTCCACTGACCCTACCCATTAAAGGAGTGCAGATGAAACCTATCGTCGCCGTCGTCGGACGCCCCAACGTGGGCAAGTCCACGCTCGTTAACCGCCTGGCCCAGACCTCGGACGCCATCGTCCACGAGTCCCGCGGCGTCACGCGCGACCGCTCGTATCACACGGCCGATTGGAACGGTCGTGAGTTCACCATCGTCGACACGGGCGGTATCGAACCGCTCAAGAGCGATGACGTCTTTGCCACGTCCATCCGCGACCAGGCGCTCGCCGCCGCCGAGGAAGCCGCCGTCATCCTGTTTGTGGTCGACGGCCGCACCGGCGTTACCGAGGAGGACGAGTCGGTCGCCCGCATGCTCAAGCGCTGCGACAAGCCGGTCTTTCTGCTGGTGAACAAGCTCGACAACCCCGATCGAGAGAACGACAGCATCTGGGAGTTCTATTCGCTCGGTATCGGCGAGCCCACGCCGCTCTCGGCGCTGCACGGCCACGGCACCGGCGACCTGCTCGACGATATCGTGGCCCTGCTTCCGGAGGAAGAGGACGAGGTCGCCGATGAGTTCCCCGACGCGCTGAACGTCGCCATCATCGGCCGCCCCAATGCCGGTAAGTCGTCGCTGTTCAACCGCATCCTGGGCGCCGACCGCTCCATCGTGTCCAACATTGCCGGCACCACGCGCGACGCCATCGACACGGTCGTCGAGCGCAACGGCAAGCACTACCGCATGGTCGACACTGCGGGTATCCGTAAGAAGAGCACCGTGTACGAGAACATCGAGTACTACTCCATGGTCCGCGGCCTGCGCGCCATCGACCGTGCCGACGTGGCGCTGCTCGTCGTCGACGCCTCCGTGGGCGTTACCGAGCAGGACCAGAAGGTCATGGGCTTGGCCATCGAGCGCGGCTGCGCCATCGTGGTGCTGCTCAACAAGTGGGACCTGCTCGACGACGATCGCAAGCGCGAGGCCTGCATGGAGACCATCGACCGCCGTCTGGGCGTTATGGCTCCCTGGGCCCAGTACCTGCGCATTTCGGCGCTGACCGGCCGCAGCGTCGAGAAGATCTGGGCAATGGTAGACGCCGCCGAAAAGACGCGCTCGCAAAAGATCAGCACCTCGCGCCTCAACACGTTCCTCACCGACCTGCGCGAGTTCGGTCATACCGTGGTGGACGGCAAGCGTCGCCTGCGCATGCACTACGTGACCCAGACGGGCGTCAATCCGCCGACGTTTACGTTCTTCGTCAACCACAGCGACCTGGTCAACGACACCTACCAGCGCTACGTGGAGAACCGTATGCGCTCGACCTTCGACTTTGCCGGCACGCCCATTCGACTCTTCTTTAGGAAGAAGGAGCAAAAGGATGCATAATCCGATTCTTCTGACCGCCATCTGCGCCGTGGTCTCGTTCTTTATCGGAGCGATTCCGTTTGGCCTGATCTTGGGCCGCGTGTTCAACCACACGGACATTCGCAAGGCGGGCTCCGGCAACATCGGCACCACCAACGCGCTGCGCGTGGCCGGCCCCAAGGTGGCCGCGCTCACGCTGCTGCTCGACTGCCTTAAGGGCGCCATCTGCGTCCTTATCGCGCGTCCGCTCATTGCCGACTTGGGCTATGGCTTCCCCGTGAGCATTATGGCCCCCGGCGCCGCCGGCGACTGGATGCTCGGCGTCATCTGCCTGGCAGCGGTGTGGGGCCACATCTTCTCGCCCTACCTCAATTTCCATGGCGGCAAGGGAATCGCAGTTGGTCTGGGCGTCATCCTCGCCTGGTATTGGCCAATTGGCCTGTCGCTGCTGGGCATGTTTATCGTGGCCGTCGCCATCACCAAGTTTGTGTCGGTGGGCTCGCTTGCCGCGGCCATCGGTCTTCCCATCGCTGCTTGCGCGGTCTTTCCGTACAGCAGCCTGGGCCTCAAGTTCTGCATGGCGATAATCGGCATCACCGTGGTGTGGGCCCATCGTGCGAACATCAAAAAGCTCATGACCGGTAAGGAGTCCAAGCTCTCGTTTACCAAGCGCGTCACCGAGCCCGACGATAAGTAGGAGAGAGTCATGAATGTTGCGCTGATTGGCTCCGGCTCCTGGGGAACCGCCGTCGCCGGCCTTGCCGCCGCGCGAGCCGAGCGCGTGACCATGTGGGCCCACAGCGAGCAGACGGCCGCCGGCATCAATGGCGAGCACCGCAACCCCCGCTACCTTGTGGGCTACAAGCTGCCCGGCAACGTCGTCGCCACCACGGACCTGGTGCAGGCACTCGACGGCGCCGAGGCCATCATCTTCGCCGTTCCTTCGACGCACCTTCGCAGCGTGTGCCACCAGGCCGCGCCCTTTATCGCCGCCGATACCCCGGTGCTCTGCCTCACCAAGGGCATTGAGCCCGAGTCCGGCCTGCTCATGAGCGAGGTCATCGCCAGCGAGATTGGCAACGAGACGCGCGTGGCGGCGCTCTCGGGCCCCAACCATGCCGAGGAGATCTGCCGCGGCGGACTTTCTGCCGCCGTCATCGCCAGCAAAGACGCGCAGGTAGGGGAGACCTTTAAGAACCTGCTCCTATCCACGGCCTTCCGCATCTACCTGTCGCAGGACATGACCGGCGTCGAGGTTTGCGGCGCCATGAAAAATGTCATCGCGATCGTATGCGGAATCTCCGCCGGCACCGGTGCGGGCGACAACACGCTCGCCCTCATCATGACGCGCGGCCTGGCAGAGATCAGCCGTCTGGTGCACGCCCGCGGCGGTCAAGCTATGACCTGCATGGGACTTGCCGGCATGGGCGACCTCATTGCCACCTGCACCTCGGAGCATTCGCGCAACCGCACCTTTGGCTACGAGTTTGCCCACGGCGTGTCGCTCGACGAGTATCAGACGCGCACGCATATGGTTGTTGAGGGCGCCGTCGCGGCCCGCAGCGTGAGCGAGCTTGCCCGTTCACTGGGCGTAGACATTCCGCTCACCTTTGCCGTGGAGCAAACGCTCTACAACGGTGTTACTTTGGATAGGGCGCTCGAGATTCTTACCGACCGCGTACCCTCCCAAGAGTTCTACGGACTCACCGACTAGCGCAGAAAGGCTTCTACCATGGGTTCCATTAAAATCGCTCCGTCCATCCTTTCGGCCGATATGGCCAACCTCAAGGGCGACCTCGACAAGATCGCCGGCGCCGACTATGTGCACTTCGACGTTATGGACGGTCACTTTACCGGCAACCTCACTTTTGGCGTTGACATCCTTAAGGCCGTCAAGCGCTCCACCGATGTACCGGTCGACGCGCACCTGATGGTGTCGAACCCCGATGAGACGGTCGATTGGTACGCCGACGCCGGTGCCGATATGATCACCGTGCACTACGAGGCTTCCACGCACCTGCACCGCACGCTCACCCATCTGCAACAGCGCGGCGTTAAGGCCGGCGTGGTGCTCAACCCCGCCACCCCCGTGTGCGTGCTCGAGAGCATCATCGACGTCGTCGATATGGTGCTGCTGATGAGCGTGAACCCGGGCTTTGGCGGCCAGAGCTTTATCCCGGGCACCATCGCTAAGCTCCACGAGCTCAAGGCCATGTGCGAGCGTCACGGCGTTTCGCCCCTCATCGAGGTCGACGGTGGCATTTCTTCCAAGAACATTGCCGAGGTCGTCAAGGCCGGCGCCAACGTGCTCGTGGCCGGTTCTGCCGTATTTAAGTCCGAAGATCCCGCTGCCGAGGTTGCGCTGCTGCAGAAGCTGGGCAACGAGGCTGCACAGGAGGCATAAACCCTTATGACCGCAGGTCAAAACCGCATACCCGTGAATCTTGACTACGCCGCCTCGACGCCCATGCGCGCCGAGGCGCGCCTTGCGCAGCGTGAGTACGACGATAGCGAGCTAGCGGGCGTCAACCCCAACTCGCTGCACTCGCTCGGCCGCAAGGCTGCCGCGCGTCTGGAGGTTGCACGTCGCGAGATCGCCCGCAGCTTTGGCGCGCGCGTTCGCCCGTCTGAGATTGTTCTGACCAACGGCGGCACCGAAGCCAACCAGCTGGCGCTACTCGGTCTTGCCGAGGGTGCACGTCAGCGCGACCGTAAGCGTAACCGCGTGATCGTATCTGCCATCGAGCACGATTCAATTCTGGACAACCTGCCGCTGCTGCGTGCCGCAGGCTTTAGCGTCGACCTGGTGCAGCCCTGCCGCATGGGCTACATTGAGCCCGCCACGCTTGTCGAGCTACTAGGCGACGACGTGGCGCTCGTGAGCATCATGGTTGCCAACAACGAGACCGGCGTGGTGCAGCCCATCCGCGAGCTGGCCGCCGCCGCACATGCTGCCGGCGCCCTGTTTCATACCGATGCCATCCAAGGCTACTTGCATATTCCGCTCGATGTCACCGAGCTGGGCGTCGATGCTATGACCGTTGCCGCGCACAAGATCGGCGGTCCTGTGGCATCTGGCGCGCTCTACGTTAAGACCCGCACCCCACTGCGACCCCGCATCTTTGGCGGCGGACAGGAGGCCGGTCGTCGTGCCGGCACGCAGGACCTGCGTACACAGCTGGCTTTTGCCGCTGCCGCCCGCACGTTGGCGCCCCGCGTGGCCCAGGAGCGTACAACGCTGCAGGCCTTATCCGACAAGCTCTACGCCACGCTTACGGCCCATCCGCGCATTCACGCCACCATGGGCGACTACGCGCAAGCCGACCGTCTGCCGGGTATGGTTTCGATCTACATTGACGGCATGGATTCCGAAGAGCTCATCATCAAACTCGATGCCTGTGGCTTTGAGGTATCGGCAGGCTCGGCGTGCTCGAGCGGCAGCATGGATCCGAGCCATGTGCTCAGCGCCATGGGTATTGGCCGCGAACAGGCCCTGGGTGCACTGCGCATTTCTTTCGATGACCGCGTGAACCCAGCCGACCTGGACGAGTTTGCCCAGACGCTGCTCTCGATCGTGGGTGCCGCATGATCGTCGCCGAGCTTGAGCGCGCGCTGCTGGCACGCTATCCCGAGACCGATGCCGAGAGTTGGGACCATGTAGGACTCTCCGTCGGCAACCCTGCCGCGGAGATTACCGGCGTCGCCTGCGCGCTCGATGCGACCGAGACTAATGTTCGCCGCGCCCAAGAAGCCGGCGCCAACGTGCTGCTGACGCATCATCCCATCTATATCAAGGCGCCCGAGGCGTTTTGTCCGTCGGATTCCGCACGCCCCCAATGCAGCGCGGCGCTCTACGAGGCAGCGCGTTGCGGCGTGAGCATTATCTCGCTCCACACTAACCTGGACCGGTCGCACGAAGCCCGCGTCTGCCTGAGCGAGCTGCTGGGTGCCACACCCGTGAGCTCACTGGAGCACTTGGACGACCCCGAGGCCACCGGCCTGGGCGCGCTTGCAACGCTCAACGACCCGTGCACGCTGCGCGATCTTGCCACCCGTGCTGCCACAGCCTTCGGCAGCGACCCGCGTGTGTGGGGCGAAGCCGATCGCCCGTGCCGCACCGTCGCCATTTTGGGCGGCTCCCTGGGCGAATTTGGAGAGCTCGCCATCGCCGCGGGCGCAGATGTTGTCGTGACGGGCGAGGCGGGCTACCACGTGGCGCAAGACCTTGCCTTGCGTGGGCTACCGGTGATCTTGCTCGGCCACGACCGCTCCGAGGAGCCGTTCGTTGATATATTGATGAACTCTGCAGTTGACGCCGGGGTCGACCCCCGTCATGCGATTAAAATACTGAACCCTTGCCAATGGTGGACTGTGACAAAAGGAGAGAACTTATGAGCGCCGGCGCTACGCTACTCAAGCTGCAACAGATCGATTTGGAGCTCGCCCGCAACAAGAGCGAACTTGCCAATATGCCGGAGCTCAAGGAGCTCGCTTCCAAGCGTAAGACCTATGTGAAGCTTAAGTCCGAGATGACCAAGCTCTACGCCCAGCGCAAGGACCTGGACATTGAGCTTGACGATCTCAACACCACCGAGATTCAGACCAACAACGCCATCGAGGCCGCCAAGAAGCGTCACGTCGACGGTTCCGACTACCGCGAGGTTCAGGACCTGGAGAATGAGCTCGCCACCCTGGCCAAGCGTCTGGACAAGATCGAGCACACCCGCAAGGACGTCGTCGTCGCCCATAAGGAGGCGCTCGACCGCGAGGCTCGCGCTCAGGCCATCATCGCCAAGTTCGAGGAGGGCGTGAAGGCCGATACCAAGGCCGCTCGTGCCAAGGCCGCCGACCTCCAGGCTCAGATTGACGCCGCAACCAAGGAGCGCACCGCCCTTGCCGCCACGCTGCCGACCGACGTGCTCACCGATTACGAGCGCCTGCTCAAGCAGTTCCGCGGCCTGGCCGTCGAGACCATCCAGGGCAACATTCCCACCATCTGCCACACCGCGCTGCAGGCATCGTCCATGAGCGACCTCAACCACGACGGTAGCGAGATCGCGCACTGCCCGTATTGCCACCGCCTGCTGGTGCTTCCCAGCAAGGAAGCTTAAATGATGACGGCGGCACCCAACAATTCAATGCAACTTGAGGGAAAAACGATCCTGCTGGGCATTACCGGCGGGATCGCCGCCTATAAGTCGTGCAATATCGTACGCCTGCTGCAAAAGCGCGGCGCGCGCGTTAAGGTCGTTATGAGCGAGCATGCCACGGAGTTTGTGGGGCCGCTTACCTTCCGTGCGCTCACCCTGTCTCTTATACACATCTGACGCTGC
>CABRID010000067.1 GCA_902470895.1 uncultured Collinsella sp. | reverse complement strand
ACACAAGGAGTATCGTCGGCAGCGTCAGATGTGTATAAGAGACAGGTATTTATATTTTCCTGTTTTACCTTTGCAGGTTCTAATGGAGGGGATACCGAAGTAGCTGCTAGTAAGTAAACGCAGCCGCTCTGCCGGAGCCGCCCTTATATCATTCCACGCGCAGTTTCGCAGCGAAGCGAGAATGTTTGAGCATGGAATGATATAAGGGCGGCTCCGGCAGAGCGGCGGACATTCGACTAGCGGATATGCGCAGGTTTTCCGCCCCAGTAGAAGCGGCAGAAGGCTCTTTTGCGCTTTTGGGGTTTGCCTACGAGCTCCATGGTTGCGATGGCGATGTCCTCGGCTGCGTGGGGGCGGCGTAGTACTTCGCCGTTGATGAGTAGTGCTTTGAGCGACTCAGGGTGGTCGTGCAGGTGACGAAGCGTCACGATGAGCTCGCGTGCGGTGGTGACGTGCATGCTGGCGCCCATGCCGGTGAGCATCGTGGTGTTGGCCTTTTCCTGGCCGTATGATTTGCCCAGCAGGATCATCGGTAGATGCGCGCACAGGCACTCGGTGACGGTGAGTCCGCCCGATTTGAGGATTGCCAGGTCGCAGCCGTGCATGAGGGCCGCCATGTCGTCCACGTAGTCCAGAACCGTGACGTTATCGAGCTTCATGGCGTCGAAGAGCGTCTTGAGGCGGGTGGCGTATTCCTCATCCTTGCCCGGCAAAAAGACAAAGTGCATGTCCTCGAAGCTGCGCAGGAAGGGGAGTGTGCGGTCCATCGCTGCGCGAAAGCGGACGTAAGGCTGAGGCAAGCTGGCACCGGCCATTACCAGCACGACGGTCTTGTCGATGGGGAGGTTGAACTTGGCTAGCTCTTCCTCGCGATTGTAATCCGTGTCGAATCCGGCGCGGATAGGAATGCCGGTAATGCGGATCTTTGACTCGGGAACTTTGCGCGGGCGCAGCGTTTCGGCCATAAACTCGTTGGCTACACAGAATAGATCGGTGTCCTTGTGGGGCCAAAAGCCTTCGACTTCGTAATCGGTCGGCACGCAGATGACCGGGTAATCGATACCCGTGATGACGCGGGCGCCCACAGCGACGTTGGCCGCCGTAATGTGTGTTGCGACCACAGCTATGGGCCTGCGGGTCCGGACGTATTCGTTGAAGGCGGGGAACATAATTCGTGACCATGCTGTGCCGCCGCCCCAGAGCAGATGTCCTGTAAGCGTATATCGCCAGGTTAGGTCGTAAATGGGACGCGTGGCGCCGGTAAACGACGCTGCTGTTTTATTACCATCGAACCTAATGCGTCCAAAATCGAGGATATCTCGGACTTCGATCTCAATATCCTCAGGGATTCCCTTGGTGCCGCGGATAAGGTCAAATGCTTGTGCAATCGCGTTGGCGGCGGCTTTGTGGCCCGATCCAACCGATGCGTGCACAATGGTTACCAGGGGTTTTTGTGTAGGCGAAACGGTCATTTGCTCCGGTTGGGGAGTGGCTTGCATGGGCAGGGGAGCGCTATTGCTCGTCTGCGTTTGATCCATAGATAACTCCCCTTAATCTTTGTTTCGCAAAGAATCATTGTAGTGCATGAGTGTCACGTTTGCCTAAATTTGGGTATGAGCGCAAAGAACGCCAATCTTTCGACAGGAGGTCTCTTCATGACTACCGATCAGCCGATCGATGTTGCGATTATCGGTGGCGGCCCTGCGGGCTATGCTGCGGCCATTTATGCGGCGCGCTCCAACCTAACGACGACCGTGATTGAACAGGGCATGTCGGGCGGACAGATCGCCACGACCAATGAAGTCGAGAACTATCCGGGCATTCCGCTCTTGAGTGGCGCCGAACTCGGCGAGCGTTTTCAGCAGCATGCAGAGGGCCTGGGAGCGCAGGTCGCATGGAGCATGGTTACGGGTATCGATTACGATGCCGATGCAGCGCTGTTTACGGTGCATCACGACATGGGCGATACGCTGGCCTCGAGCGTTATCGCTTGCATGGGTGCCACCCCGCGTCCGGCAGGTTTCGCTGGCGAGGATACGTATCGCGGTCGTGGCGTTTCATATTGCGCAACATGTGACGGCATGTTCTTCCGCGGCAAACAGGTCTTTGTAATCGGTGGTGGCAATTCGGCATGCGAAGAGGCACTGTTCCTGTCCGATATTGCCAGCAGCGTGACCATCGTGCTGCGCCGCGACCAGTTTCGTGCGCCTGATGGTGTTGTTCAGAAGGTGCTCGAAAAGGATAATATTACAGTTAGGTACCAAACTAGTATTGTGGAGCTTTCGGGCGAAGCCATGCCAACGACGATCACCTTTAAGGACAATGCATCCGGTGAGACTCATACCGAGTCATTTGAACCTGGCTCGTTTGGCATCTTTGTCTTTACGGGGACGCAGCCACATACCGAGCTTGTTGAGCATCTCGTCGATCTGGCTCCTGACGGCGGCATTGTCACCGACGATTCGATGGCCACCCGTACGCCCGGCTTATTCGCAGCCGGCGATATCCGTTCCAAGCGTTTACGCCAGGTTGTGACCGCCGTTTCTGACGGAGCCATAGCAGCAACGAGTGCATACGCGTTTCTCCGTGGATAAGTACGATAATATATCTTATGTAAGGTTGCTATCTTTAAAACAAAGTGGTTGGACGGTGCATCAATGTGCTGTCCAGCCTCTTTTACTTTCCTGCTATATAGTATGCAAAACTAGATAACCTAGAATACAATATAGCTAATGAACGGAGAATCCTTATGAACCACGCCAAACGCGTTATCCCGATGTCCGATTCGTCGGTCAGCATTAAGCCTGAGGATATTCAGCCCACTGTGCTGCCCGATGCATTTATTCAGTCCGATATCGTGCGCAAACTCAATACGTTGAGTCTGCCGCGCTATGACCAGTTGCCCAATGTGACGCTCTACCGCGACCAGGTCATTGAGTATGTTGCGCTGTGGATGGAGCCGCTGTCTATTTGCGTTGAGCAGCCTGTCATTACGCCATCGATGATCAATAACTACGTGAAGGTCGGCCTGGTGCCTGCTCCGGTCAAAAAGCAGTATGGTCGCGAGCAGATTGCCCGCCTGATCGCTATCTGCATCTTTAAGCAGGTGCTACCTATTGCTGCGGTGCAGGCGCTCTTTAACATTCAGCGTTTGAGCTACGATGCCCCGACGGCCTTCGACTATGTGGTCGATCAGCTCGAGGCATCGATTCGTTCGGCGTTTTCTGTCGAGCAGACGCCGGTTCCCGATACGGCGCATCAGGTAACGCGTGAGTCGCTGCTTGTGCGCAGTGCCGTATCGTCCTTTGTTTCGAAGGCGTACCTGATGAGCTATCTCAAGTTCAACGGGTTTAATAGCTAGCCGACGTATAAAACGGGCGGGACAAAGAGTCATCTGTCGCTTTGTCTCGCCCGTATTTTTTGCTTGGTTTGACTTTATTGGCCCGAAGCTACGCCCATGCCGTAGCCGATGATGAGGCCGTGCATCTCGGCGTAATAGGAATCCAGGCCATTGCAGGGCATGATGATGGTCTTGGAGCCGGGCCAATGTTCGACTATGCGATCAGTAAGCGCCTGGGCTCCAGCTTCGTTCTCAACGTGATTGATGATGACCTCACCGCCCGTAAAGCCCTCGGCTTCCATGGTATCGATAATCTTGTTGAGCATCTTCTTTTCGCCTCGCGTGTGCCCCACGAGTTCGATTTTACCGGCCTCACTCGCCGTGCCCAAAATGCGGATATTGAGCTTGTTGGCAATGACGCCGGCTGCCTTAGGGATACGTCCGGCTTTGGCGAGGTTTTCGTAATTGCACAAACTGAAGAGGATTTTGCTGTTCTGTTCAAGACTATCGAAGTATGCGCAAGCATCCTCGAATGAGACATCCGGGTTGCTTGCAAGATAGCGGTCGAACAGCAGGAAAATGAGGTCCATTTTGCCGCCAGCTGCGCGTGAATTGACTAGATGAATCTGTCGGTCCGGTTCCTCGGCAAGAACCATATCGCGAGCCGTGGCTGCCGCGTTGTAGCTGCCCGACACGCCCTCAGAGATCGGCATGCAGATGGTCTTGTCTGCCAATTTGAAGAGCTCGGCCCACTCCCCTACGCTGGGACAAGCGCTCGAAGAAGCGTTCGTCTCCGCCTGAACAGCGCAGTTGAGCTCATGAACATCAAGCGAAAGGTCATCGACGAATTCACGCTCCCCCACTCGAATTTTGAGGGGCGCATATGAAAAGGTGGTATGGGGCGCGGTCGGTTGCCAATCGCGGAGGTTGCAGCTTGAATCTGAGATAAGTGCCCAGCTCATAGAGGGTCCTTTCTAATTGCTCCCATACAATTATAGCCTTCTTGCTGACTGATTGGGCCGCTATCTAGTATTCAAAACTAGATAGCGGCCTGCACGAAAGGCAAAAGAATGGACCCCATGGCTCAAAGCCACGAGGTCCATATCCGTTTGCTTTATCTGAATACTTAGTAGCGAACGAAGATATAGTTGTTGTTCATGCCGGCGGCAACGGAGCTGATGATAACACCCGTGTTGTAGTCAGAAGCATGAATCATCTGACCACCACCGATGTAAATGCCGGTGTGGTACGAGTTGACGACAACGTCACCAGGCTGCGGATCGGACACACGCGTCCAGCCCATAAAGGTGCCCGTGGTGCCCAGGCGGCAATAGCGACCAGTGAGGCAGTAGCTAACAAAACCAGAGCAGTCGAAGCTGTTCGGGCCAATTCCGCCCCAGGAATAGGCGCAACCAAGCTTGCTGTATGCACGCGAGACAACGGAACCGCCATCGACGGACTGGCTCGGAGCAGAAGGCGTCGGAGCCGGAGCAGGCGTGAAGGGCTGCGGCGTCGGAGCAGGTGCCGGCGTAGGAGCCGGAGTGTTGCCGCCCTGGTTGTTGTTATTGCTGGTCTGGCCACCGTTGTTGGTGTTCTCGGTCGTACCTGCAGTTTCGTTGCTCACCGTAGCCTTCTCGGCAGTGCTGGCGTTAATGCCGGCCTGCAGCGCGGCGTTGGCCTCGGCCTCGGCGGCAAGCTCGGCCTGCAGCTGCGAATCCAGGGAGTTTACGACGTTCTGGGCTTCAGCCTGCTGGGCGTTAAGCTCGTCGACCTTCTTTTGCGTGGCGGCGACGTTCTTCTCCTGCTCGGCCTGCTTATCGGTGAGCTGCTGCTTAAGCTCCTTGACCTCTTGAATGGTCTGAGCCTGCTTATCGGAAACTTTGCCGTAGTAGAACAGACGGTTGAGCATATCGCTCAGGTCATCGACGCCCGTCAGAACCTGAAGCAGGCTCAGACCGCCGGTTTTGTATTCGCCGGCGACATAGGTCGAGAGCTTGGCCTGACCATCGGCGATCTCCTGCTGCTTTTGCGTGATCTCGCCGGCAGTCTGATCGAGCGCCTGCGTCTGCGTGGCAAGCTCATCGTAAATCTGCTGGGTTTGGGTACCGATCTGCTCGAGCTTCGTACGAGCAGCGGCAAGGTCGGATGCGGTATCGGCGTAGGCAGGAGCCGCAAGGCCCAAGCCCAAAACACAAGCGAGGGTTGCCGTAGCAGCGCAGCGTGCCATGTTTTTGTGCGTGTTTGCTGTGCGCATGTAGCTTCCTTTCCAGTAACTAAGGGTAACGGCTAGTCCACCGTCACCAGGCTAAAGAGCTCCACATCGTCATTAGACGGCGTGAGCTTCTCGCGCTGGTTGAGAAACGCAAGCTCAAGGATACAACCGTAACCGACAAGCTTTGCGCCCATATCTAGCACCAGTTTACCTGTTGTTTCGACAGTTCCGCCCGTCGCGACCAAGTCGTCCAGAATCAACACGGTATCTTTAGAGCTGATAGCGTCGGCATGGATCTCAATTGAATCGGTGCCGTACTCGAGCTCGTAGCTCTGGCTTACGGTCTCGCGCGGCAGCTTGCCCGGTTTACGTGCGGGAACAAAGCCGGCGCCAAGGGCTACAGCCACCGGTACGCCAACCATAAAGCCGCGAGCCTCGGGACCCACGACCTTGGTGATTCCCATGCCGGCAAAGTGCTCGGCGAGGGAATCGGTCATGGCTTTGAGCGCCTCGGGATTGCCAAAGAGCGGCGTGATGTCTTTAAAGATGACTCCGGGCTCGGGATAGTCGGGGATATCGACGATTTGAGATTCGAAGTCGTACATTTCAGGACCTTTCAATGGGTTGCCGGATAAGCGGCAGCGGTTATTTGGCCGCGGTGGCGGTGCCGGATTGCGAAGGGGGGACGACCTTGAGCGGCTTGACGAGGGAATCCTCGTGCGAAGCCGGCGCGGCTATCTCTTCGTTTTTGGCCTTGGTGGACTCGGAGCGAGTGATTTCCTCATCGAGGGCATCGATGTCAGCGTCCTCGACCACTGCGTTGAGCGACTCAAAGACACGGTTCTTAAGGAGCGCGGTATGCACACCCTCGGTGAGGTCGTGCAGCTTCTTAAAAGCGCGCTCGAGCTTGGCGTCGCGCTCGTCATCGGAGGTATCCATGCCGAGCATGCTCACGAGAACCTGCTCAAACATCGAAGACTCGCGGTTTGCCGACGATACGTACTGTCGCAGGTTACGCGGCTCAATGTGGAAGCGCGACAGCTCCGAGCAGTAACGGATAATCGGGAAATCTCGGCCATCCACGAGCTCTCGGTTCTGCGGGCTCTTGATGATGCGGATAAGATCGTTCTCGGCAAGGGAGCGGATAAAAGAAATCTCAACACCGAGCATGTCGGGAATGGTCTCGATGGGATGCAGCTTTTGTTTGGTCTCCTTGGGCTCCGTCTTAAGCGGAACATCGGACAGCAGACCCACCTCGTAAGCCAAAGTGGACAGGTCCGTTGCGTTTTCCAAGCGCTGTTTAATGACGTTGAGCGGCATGTAGCGGGTCTTCTGCAGGTGCAGGATGACCTCGAGACGATCAACGTCTTCCTTGGAGTACTGGCGATACCCCTTAGGCGTACGATGAGGGGTGATGAGCCCCTCATCTTCTAGAAATCTAATTTTTGAGTTCGATAGATCGGGGTATGCGCCTCGAAGTAGATTGACGACCTGGCCGATACTCAGATAGTTGCGTTCGGCCATTACCTACTCACCGGTTTCGATGCGCTCCGGCGTGCTCTCGTGGTAGATGAGCGTGAACGTACCGATCTGAACGGAAGAGCCGTCGTGCAGCGGAGCACCGTTGACGATGGCGCCGTCGACCCAGGTGCCGTTGAGCGAGCCCAGATCCTCAATACGGGCGCCCAGGCCCTCACGAATAATGCGTGCGTGACTGCGCGAGACGGTCATGTCGTTGAGGAAGATGCCGTTCGCGGGATCGCGGCCGATGGTGGTCACGTCGTCCTCGAGCTCAAAGGCAGCTCCGGTCTGCGGGCCCTTGACGATGGACAGAACCGGAGCGGTGATGCGCACGTTGGCCATAAGGTCGGGAACGGTGACATCGCTCGAAGGAACACGGAAAACGCAGGTAGCGTCCGCAGTCTTATCGTTCTGAGGCATATTGTTAACCTTGTTGTCCATGACAACCCCTATCTAACGCGGCACGCCGCAAAGAATGAACCGTACGTAATCATACCCCAATGAATCAGTCTTCAATTTCGGGGTTGAGAAAGTCGGTGTCCTCGTCCTCGGGATGCGCGATGGCCTGTTTAATGGCCACCCCTCCCTTAATGGAATAGATGACAGCGGTGAGCATGGAGAAGATGACGCCGCCGTATACAAAGAAGATGCCGAGGGGCACCGAGCTGCCGTTGAGGCCTGGGAATGCCGTGAACGTTGCGGGCAGCAGATGCCAGCCGTCGATGACGGGGAACCCAAGCAGCATGAGCGAGAAGCCGGTCATGAGCAGTGCCGTGGCAATCTTGCCGGGAAAGACGACGTCGATGGGGCGCCGGTGGTAGTGGCGCACGATGAGCGTGCCGATGCCCAGGTAGATATCGCGGCCGATAATGAGCACGCAGACCCAGATGGGAAGCTCGCCGCGGACTACCAGACCCAGCACGCCGGTAAACAACAGCGCGCGGTCGCAGATGGGATCCATAACCTTACCGAGCCACGAGACCGTTTTGGTCATGCGGGCAATCTGGCCGTCCATCCAGTCGGTGGAAGCCGCGATGGCATAGATGACAATGGCAACGACACGGTTGTTGTCCGTCACAAACAGGTACAAAAAGACGAGCGTGAGGACCAGGCGCGTAAAGGTGATGAAATTGGAGATCGTAAAGATCTTATTCGACGGGTAATCGGAAGTGCCGATAAGCTCCTTTTTGATCTTCTTCTTGATGCCCACAGGACTCCCCCGCTGGTAAACGACAAAACTTTCGATACTATACCCGTTCTAGCGATGTCTATCCAGCGCGGCCATAGAGAGTCCAGACATGTGAAGGGTGCCTCTGGGCTGCGCTGGATTCTGCATTTGTGTACATCAGCCTCCAAATATGACATTTTTCGCCATCTTTGATGGCTGATGTACACGTTTTGATTCGGTGATTACATCGATCGGGAAAGTTGTTGCCTTAAGCAAATTAATCATGATGTGCGGGTCGAGAAGGGCTGGCGCCAAAAAAGCCCAACGGCCGTTACGGCTTCGTTAGAAACGCGCCCCACCATGGATGGTGAACCCGAAAGGTAAGGCGCGCGGGCACGGTGGCTCGGCCCGCGCGCCCGGAAGAGAAAGGATAAACCCATGGGTTACATGCTCGAGACGCGTGGGCTTACCAAGCGCTTCGGCCGCGGCGACCAGGCGCAAGACGCCGTGGCCGACGTGAGCCTTCATATCCGCGAGGGCGAGGTGTACGGGCTGCTCGGTCCCAACGGCGCCGGCAAGTCGACAACGCTCAAGATGATCTGCGGGATGCTGCGGCCGACGGCTGGGGAGATTCTCTTTGCCGGGCACGCCTGGCGCCGCGAGGACCTCTACGCAATCGGCAGCCTCATCGAGGAGGCGCCGCTCTACCCCAACCTCACCGCGCGCGAGAACCTGCGCGTGCGCACCACGCTGCTGGGCCTTCCCGAGAGCCGCATAGATGAGGTGCTCGCCGCCGTGGACCTCGCGGACACCGGGAAGAAGCGCGCCGGGCGCTTCTCGATGGGCATGCGGCAGCGCCTGGGGCTCGCGTTGGCGCTGATCGCCCGGCCACGCCTGCTCGTGCTCGACGAGCCCACCAACGGCCTCGACCCCATCGGCATCGAGGAACTGCGCGACCAGATCCGCGGCTTCGCAGCGGCGGGTACGACGGTGATCGTCTCGAGCCACATCCTCTCCGAGGTGCAGCAGATGGCGGACACCATCGGCATCATCTGCGGGGGGCGCCTCGCCTACGAGGATGCGCTTCGTCCCGGGCAGGACCTCGAGGAACTCTTCATGAGCTTTTGCCGGGAAGGGCGACGAGCGCGCGGGGAGGTGGCGGCATGACGGGTGAGAAAGGCGGCCTGCTCGCGGCCCTGCGCGCCGAGGCCCTGAAGTCGCGCCACGCGGCACCGGTTCGTCTGGCCGTGCTCATGGCGCTGCCGATGCCGCTGCTCGGCGCGATGCCCTACCGGGGCGTGCAGATCTTCAGCGCGTGGAACTACTGGTACGCGCTCTTCCTGCCCGTGTCTCTCTCGCTCGTGGTGGCGTGCGTCGCGCGGGCGGACGCTCGCACGCGGATGCGGGGGCTTCTGGGCCTGGGCTTCCCGCTCGGGCGCGCCTGGTGGGCCAAGGCGCTCTGGTGCCTCGCGCTCTGCACGCTCTCGAACCTCGTGGTCTTCGGCATCTACCTCGCGGGATCGGCGTTCTCCTCGCAGGGCCTCACGGCCGCGGGCACGCTCACGATGCTCCTCTGCGCGCTCGTCAACACGGTGACCGCGGCGTGGATGATCCCCGCAGGGCTCTTCCTCACGGCGCGGTTCGGCATGCTCGCGGGCATCTTCTGCCCGCTCGTCGCGCAGCTCATGGGTGGGTTCGCCTGGTCGTTGGTGCCGCTGCCGCAGCTCTTTCCGCCGTCGGCGAGCATGGTCATCCCCACGAGCTTCATCCCCGTGCTGCCGAGCGGTGAGCCACTCGCGGCGGACATGGCGCTCGGCGGGGCGCTCGCGGCGGATGGCATGCTCACGCTGGCGGGCCTTGCGGTCTGCGCGCTCGCGTTCACCGCGCTCACAGCGGCGGGCGCGGCCTGGTTCGCGCGCTCCGAGGAGAGGTGATGGCCATGACACGACTCTCCGACCCGACGCCGCGCATGACTCTCTCGCGGGCCCTGCTCTCAGAGTCCCTGCGCCTGGCGCGCTCCCCGCTCACGGCGGTGCACCTCGTCTGCGGCCTGGCAGCCGGTCTTGCCTGCGGCGAGTACTTCTCCGTAGCCCGATGGGACCCGGCGCTGGGCGCGGACGCCTACGTCCAGTTTCTCGGCGCCCTCATGCCGCTCATGTCCGCCATCGTCTGCGGGCTCGCCGTGGACGAGGAGCGCGCTGCCGGGCGTCTCGCCAACCTCACAGCGGTCCCCTCGCGCTGGCGCGCCGTCGCGGCGAAGCTGTTCGCCCTTGCGGCGCTCGGCGCCGCCGCGCTGGCCGTGGCGCTCGGCGTGTTCGGGGCCGTGCTCGCCGTTGCCGGGCGCCTGCCGCTCGGGCCTGCTCCGCTTGCGGCCGCATGGGCGGGCATCGTGCTGGGCAGCCTGCCCCTCTACTCGCTGTGGCTCGGCGTGGGCCTGCGCCTCGGCCGCAACGCCGCCATCGGCGCCGGCGCTGCGGGTATGCTCCTCGCGTTCTTCTCGGTGGGCGGACTTGCGCACGGCCTCATGACCGGCGAGCTCACCGGCGCCCTGGCGACGCCCCTGAGCTGGGTGCCGCTCGCCTGGCCCGCGCGCATGGGGTCGCTCGGGGTGGAGGCCTTCATCGACGCCGCACGCGCGGCGGGCCCTCTCCTCACGACTGCGCTCGTTAGCCTCGTTCTCACCCTGGCAGCCGACGCCGTCCTTCTCGCCTGGTTCTGCCGCTTTGAGGACGGGAGGGCAGATGCGTAGGAGGCCGCTCGCCGCCATGCTCGTCATCCTCTCCGCAGCGCTCGTCTTGGGCGGGAATGCCCTGCTCGACGCCGGCTGGGGGTCGGCGCTGCGCTCGATCGCCGACCGCGTGCTGCCCAACCCTGAGATCGCCATGCGGGCGCCCGCGCCCGAGCCCGGCAGCCACGCGAGCTTCTACGCCGACGCCACCGAGGCGGGGGCAAACTACGTCTACCTGGTGGACGCGGCGGACGACAGGGGCAATGTCCTGTCTCTTATACACATCTGACGCTGCCGACGATACTCCTTGTGTA